>RKRS01000158.1 GCA_007571275.1 Dehalococcoidia bacterium | reverse complement strand
GTTCCCGCTGCGGGCGCGTGACGGCGGCGTGCTGGTTCGCGCCGGGCAGACCGAGGCGTCGGTCGATCTCTGTCGGCTGGCCGGGCTGCAACCGGGCGCCGTGATTTGCGAGATCATGAAGCGCAACGGCGAGATGGCGCGCCTACCGGAGCTGGTGCGATTCTCCAGGCGACACAAGATCAAGATCGTCTCGGTTGAACAGATCATTCAGTACCGTCTGCGCACGGAGCAGCTGGTTGATCGCGTCTCCGAGGCGAAGTTGCCAACGCCGATGGGTACCTGGCGGCTGATCGGCTACCGAACCCGAGATCACTTAGAGGAACATGTGGCGCTAGTCATGGGCAATGTTGACGGCGACGAACCGACTCTGGTGCGGGTGCACTCGCAGTGTCTGACTGGCGATGTGTTCGGCTCGCGGCGTTGCGACTGCGGCGAGCAGTTGGAGATCGCGATGCGCACCGTGGCCGAAGAACGACGCGGAGTCATTGTGTATATGGCGCAGGAGGGACGCGGGATCGGTTTGCACAACAAGATCGCGGCGTATGCCCTGCAAGATCAGGGCATGGACACTGTGGAGGCGAACCTCGCGCTGGGCTTTGCCGCCGACCGACGCGACTACGGGATCGGCATGCAGATTCTGCGCGACCTCGGTGTGCATCGCATCCGTCTGATGACCAATAACCCGGCCAAGCGACATGGCCTCTCGGGATACGGCCTGGAGATTGTGGAGCGCGTACCGGTCATCGTCTCCGCCAATCCACACAACGTCCACTACCTGTCGGTGAAGCAGGAGAAGATGGGACACCTGCTCGATCAGGACGCGCCTGAGTCGGGTGAGGACAGGCAGCCCCCCGCCCGCCGAGCGGCGATCGGCTAGGGAGCGGATGGTCATGCCTACTGTCCACGATGGCGCGGCGAACCCCGACCCGGAGCACGGTCCAGCCAGCGGGCTGCGATTCGCCGTTGTGGTGAGTCGCTTCAACGATTTCGTCACCAGCAAGCTGCTCGACGGTTGCGTCGACCATCTGGAAGCGAACGGAACCAGCACGGACGCGATCGATATTTATTGGGTACCGGGAGCGTTCGAGATTCCGATTGCCGCACAGAAGTGCGCGCAGACCGGGCGCTTCGACGCAGTGATCTGTCTGGGCGCAGTGATTGAGGGCGAAACTGATCACTACCGACTCGTGGTTGACGGGGCGATGCAGGGCATCGCGCGGGTCGGGCTGGACACTGGCGTGCCCGTGATCTTCGAGGTACTGGCCACGCAGACGGTCGCACTGGCCATGGCCCGAGCAGGCGGAACGGCCGGCAACAAGGGTGAAGAGGCCGCGCAGGCGGCTATCGAAATTGCGCGCCTGCTCGTGGCCATCGAGTAACAGCGGATCGTGTGCTAGCTGAATGTGTTGCCGCGACTGCGGAAGCTGTTGATGCCTAATCTGTCACGCCAGGGCTCGCTGGACTTCATGGTGAATGCGTCGAGCGGGATGCCGGTCCCGTCGGCGATTCTGACCATCCGTTGGTAGTTGGCAATCGTCGCAGCGGCGTCGATCGTTGCCGCTTCACCCAATTCGTTCAGCACCGCATTGCGGCGCGCCTCGAGGTCAGCAGAGCGGCGGACAGCCGCATCGCAGTAGCGGAGCAAGAGCTCAGCCTGTGGGACGCCGCTGTCAACATCGTTGTCGACCGTGCCGTTGAGCTCGAACTGGCCTTCAGATCCACTCCGACGGAGCAGGTTGACGTGGGAGATCGTTCAATAGAAACACTCGTTGAGGGCTGAGACTCTGGAGGCCATCAATTCGAGCTGCGGGCGTGTGAGGGCGCGGACTCTGGTGTCCATATCGCCCATGTCTTCCCAACTGAGATAGTGGGCTTCGAACAGATCATTGAGCCAGCGCACGCTGTCGGGGTGCAGGCTCAGCGCCGCGAGGACATTGGGAGCGCGCGACATGCCGGCATATATGTCAGCCTCCGATTCGGCGACGTCTTCGGCAGCGATCGTGGAGGGCCAGCTGCCGTGGTCGGCGAGACCTTCGGGGCGGCGACGGGTTGGCTCGCCGGGGTTTGGATCTGGCAGCGGCTCGAGCTCGAGCCCGAGCGCCCGGTGAAATTCGTCCACCGACCAGACATGAACCAGGACGCCCATCAGCTCGATGTAACGGGCGTCGGACATACCTTCGGCGTTGATCGTTTCCTCGTACCACTCGAGGGTGACGCCAGGCAGATCGCCGATCAATTTGTGGACAGCGAAGACCGCCGCCTCAGGCAGTTCGGTCGGTCCTGGTCCCGGATCGGGCAATCCGTCGACGAGCGCCGAGGCGCGGCGACTCTCGGCAGCGATACTGACGCGTTCAGCGCCGCTCCACCATTCGCCAGGGGTGGCGAGGCGATCCCAGCTGCGGATGTGCGCTTCGCGGATTCGGTCGGGGATGGACCAGGCGGAGTCGGCGTATGTAAATGGCGCGGCGGTAGTGGTCATGCTGAGCTTCGCAATCTATGCGGTGTTGGCTGCTGAGGCGAATTCGTGTAAGCCCAGATCCTCGCGCCAGTCCTCACTGGCCTCCTTGGTGAAATCGTCGAGCGGAATGCCACAACCATCGGCGATGCGGACCATGCGCTGGAAGTTAGCCACGACGCCAGCGGCGTCGACCAGTTGCTGCGCGCCCAGCACAGACGCAATCCGCTCGCGCAGACCGGGCAAGGCGTCGGTTTGGCGGACGGCCGCCTCGGCGAACGCGGTCAGCAGGCCGCCGTCAGGCACGCCGCTGTCAGAATCAGGGTTGACCGCGCCATGGATGTTGAGGCTGTCGATGGTTCCATTGCGATGGCTGCTCTCACGGAGCATGCGCACGTGGGAGGTCGTTCAATAGAAGCACTCGTTGAGCACAGACACGCGGGCGGCGATCAGCTCGATCTGTGGGCGCGAGATCGAGCGCAGCGGGTCTGGCATTCGCATCTCGGCGAAGGAGAGGTAATGACCTTCCGAGAGGTCATGCAGCCAGCGCACGTTCTCGGGGATCAGGGAAAGCGCCGAGATCACGTTGGCGCCCCACTCCAACGGCCCATAGAGCATGGCGTCGGCGGGATGCAGACCTGTGCGGGGCACGATCGGCGGCCAGGAGCGGCGCTGTTCAGCCTCAGGCGGGCGTTGCTGCGACGGTTCACCGGGCGCGGGATCGGGCAGCGGCTCGAGCTCGAGGCCGAGCGCGCGATGGAACTCATCGATCGATAACGCGTGCACGGTGACCGCTACCAACTCGACGTAGCGGTCTTCGGACATGCCGTCGGCGGCGATGATCTCCTCGTACCACTCGTGGTTCAGGTTGGCGTTGTCGACGACCAGCTTTTGGATCGCGAAGACCGCCGCCGCCGACAATATCTCGCTGCCGACCGCCTCGAAGTCTCGCGCGGCGCGTCCGACTCTGGCGATCTCGATTCGCTCCGCTCCGTTCCACCAGCGTCCCGGGCTGGCAATGATTTCCCAGCTGCGCTGATGGGAGGAAATGGTCTTGGGACGAATCGGCAGATCGATTCCCGTGTACGCAAAGGCCACGGCGAACCCCTTTCATGGCACTGGGCAAGAGTAGCGTTTTGCTCGCCAGGCGAGACCTGCGTCGTCACTGATAGCCTCCGCCTGATATCAATCCTTGCCGAGCGGAGCATGACATGACCTACCACGAAGTGATCTATGAGCCTGGTCCAGTCGCGCGGGTGATCATGAATCGCCCGGAGTATCGCAACGCGCAGTCGCGCGTGTTGCTGGAGGGGTTCGACGCCGCCTTCCAGGAAGCGATTAATGATCCTGAGGTGTTGGTGATCGTGCTCTCGGGCAACGGTCCCGATTTCTCGGCCGGGCACGACCTGGGCTCGCCACCGGAGATCGCCGACCGTGAGATTCGCGGTTGGGCGGATGACTTCGTCGGGGTGTTTGATCGTCAACGCGACACGCGGATCAGCAACACCATGCGCTGGCGCAACGCGCCCAAGCCGACGATTGCGATGGTGCAGGGGAAGTGCATCTTCGGCGGCTGGATGGTAGCGGCCTCGATGGATCTGATCTTTGCCTCGGACGACGCGCTGTTCCTACCCTCGCACACGCAGTATTTCTCAGCGCCCTGGGATCTGGGCGTGCGCAAAGCCAAGGAGATCCTATTTCAGAATCGGTTCATCCCGGCGCGGGAGGCGCTGGAGCTGGGGTTCGTCAACCAAGTCTATCCGGCCGAGGCGCTGGAACGAAAAACATTGGCCTACGCCAACGAGGTCGCTGAGCGCTCGCCGATGGCGCTGCGACAGATCAAGCACTCGATCAACAACATGCAGGATGGCCAGGGATTCACGACGCACATCAACGCGAGCTTCATGACCTACGCCGTCGGCGCCCAGTTCGGGCGACCCGATCCGCGTATGATGCCGAATCGCCGCCAGCTCTCACCGGTCGCGCAAGCGCTGGCCAAGCTGCAGAAGCCGCCGAAGTAACAGGTTGTCGCAGGATGAGCGACGGAAACCTGCTCAGTGGTCTACGCATCGTCGAATACAGTCGTGATGTCCCGTCAGCGGCTTGCGCCCGCGAGTTCGCGCGTTGGGGCGCGCAGGTTCAGGTCTTCGAGGCTGCCGATTCGCGGCTACGGAACGCTCCACCGACCCTTGAGCGGGACGGTCAACCGATGTCATTGCTGCGGGAATCGCTGCTCGTCGGCAAAACCCTGCGGACAGGCGATTGGCACGCGGCGCTCCCTGGGGCCGATCTGTTGGTGACAGACGCGCCGCTGTCTGAGCTGGACGGGATTGCTGAGGCGTTTCCGAGCCTGGTGGTCGTGCATTCCTCGCCGTTCGGCGTCGATGGGCCGTACGCGGAGTACCTGGCTGACGACCTGATCATCCAGGCGCTGGCGGGGTTTGCCGGGACGAATGGCGTTGCCGGGCGCGAGCCGTTGGCCGCGCCCGCCGCGATCATCCCGCGCGCGATCGGTGTGCTGGGCGCGGTCGCCGCGCTGGCGGCGCTGCTGGAACGCCTGCACTCCGGGCGGGGCGAGTGGATTGAGCTCTCGTCGCACGAGGCATGTTCGACGCTGATCATGTCGCTGCGCTCGGAGTTCTCCGGCAAACCCATTCCCAGGGCGGGCGGCCCCGAAGGCTGGGCGCAGGTGATGCAGACGACCGATGGCTACATCACGCTCTCGCCCTGGTCGAAAGAGACGTTGCGCAATCTGCCGATCGCCGTTGGCTGCGACCCGCCACCGGATGAGTTATTGGCGACGAATGAGCGATTTGCCGAACGTGAGCCGTCGCTGGCTTATGTGCGGCCGATCGTTGAGTCGCTGGACGCCGAGACCATCTGGACCAAGCTGTCGGAACTGGGCTCGGTGATGGCCATGCATCGCTCTGCGAAGCAGCTGCTCGATGATCCGCAGCTCAAGGCGCTTGACTATTTCAGAACCGCGAACGGGCTGACCGGCGCCGGACGCGGCATGCGCGTCAGTGAACGAACGAACGAATCCGCTCGCGCGGATCGGTTCGCCCTGCGCTCACGACCCGAGCAGTCAGGCGGGCCGCTCGACGGCCTGCGCGTGGTTGATTTCACCCATGCCTGGTTGGGACCGTATGCGTCGACTCTGCTCTCCGATCTGGGAGCGGACGTGATCAAGGTGGAGGGGCCGAACCGGCCCGATCTGTGGCGCTATGAGGCCAGCGGCCCGATGCGCGTGGCTGCGCCTGAGGCGCATCCGCTCAACGTGCGGCCCAACTTCAACATGGCCAACCGAGGCAAACGCACGATCTCGCTGGCGCTGGATACGGATGCGGGGCGTCAGCTTGCGCTCGACCTGATTGCACGCGCCGACGTGGTGCTGGAGAACTTCCGTCCGCGCGTGCTGCAGAATCTGCGTCTGACCCACGAGCAGATGCGCGAGGCAAACCCGCACATTGCGCTGGTTTCGTTCTCGGGGTTTGGTACCGGCGGCCCGTATGACAATTTCCGCGCCAACGGCGGCACAACCGAGGGCAACGCCGGCTGGGACTTGCTGTTTGGCTACGCCGATGAGCCGCCGTTGATCCTGGGCACGATGCAGGCCGATCCGATTGTCGGAGCGCAGATGGCGGCCGCCGCGTTGGCCGCGGTGCTGCGGGCGCAGGAATTGCAGACTGCCGTGCATGTCGAAGGTTCGATGTTTGAGTCAGCCGTGGCCTACATCGACGAATATCTGCTGGCGGCGTCGGCGGGGCAGGAGCCGCCTGCGCGTAATGGCAACCGGCTGCCAAGCCTGGCTCCGCATGAGTGCTTCCGCTGCGCCGATGGCGTCGAGGGGAGTGACGAGTGGATCGCGATCTCGGTCGCGGACGATGAGACGTGGCTCAGACTGGCTGAAGCGGCCGGGATGGATCGTCCACAATGGCGCACGGCTGAGGGTCGCAAGACGGACGAAGCCGAGCTGGATGCGGCGCTGGGCGCATGGACGCGCGACTGGGACGCGCAAACGTTGCAGCATCGCTTGCAGTCGATTGACGTGCCGGCCGCTGCGGTGCATTCGACGCTCAGCCACTTGCGCGACCCGCATCTGGCGGCGCGTGACTGGTGGCTACGTCTGACGCATCCTGACACTGGCACGCGGCAGTATCAGGGATTCCCCTGGCGGCTGCGCCGACGGCCAGCCTCATGCAGCCGACCCGCGCCGCGGATGGGGGAGCACACGGTCGAGGTTCTCAAGGAAGCTCTCGGCCTGGATGATTCGACGATTACGGAGTTGATGGACAGCGGGGTTGTGGCTGGGCTGACCGCCGCGCGAGCTCCAGATGAGCCGGATCCGAAACCGATCAGTCCCCGCTGACAGGCGCTGCCCGGCTGAGCTGGACGGTCTTAGTCCTCCGTGATGCCGAACGCGTGCAGGTACAACGCTCGGGCGGTAAGCGGCGTCTCGCCCTGGCCGAGCCAACCGTCGCCAATGCGAATCTCGAAGTGCAGATGGATGTCGTTCTTGTCCGGGTCGTAGACCTCTTCCTGGCCCGACTCGCCGGGGTATCCGATGACCTGTCCCTGCTGAACCTCGACGCCGACCGCAATTCCCTCGGCGATCGCCGAGAGATGCGCGTAGCGGGTGACGACGCCGCGCCCGTGATCGATCCAGACCTGGCGTCCACGCAACTCGTCAAGCACATCTTCGGCTTGCTGGTCACTCTCGAACCCATCCTCCCAGAAACTCTCGAACCGCGCCCAGTCAGCGGGCGTGATGTCGACGTAGTCGAGATCGGCGCGAATCACGACGCCGGACTTGGCCGCCAGGATCTCGGTGTTGTAGTCGATGGTGACGCGGGCAGCCCACTCATAGAAGTCGAATCCTTCGTGAATGCCGTCGTTCCGATATGTACGAGTGGCGTTCGGTAGATGACCTTCGTACTCGGTGACGTGAGCCCCGGCGATTGGGACGATGAAGCCCTGTAACGGATCCTGTTGCTCGTCCTCGGGCGTCGCCGGCGGCTGGCTGGACGAAACGGGTGCAACTGCTTCCGACTGCTGCGGCTCGTCTGCGTCGCTGGGTTCAGCACTGTCTGGCGCGTCCATTGGCTGAGCGGGCGTCTGCTCCTGCTGCTCTGGCTGCAGAGGCTGCTCGGCGTCTGCATCAGCGCTCTGAGCGATCGGTTGGGCCGCCTGCTGCGCCTGACCTGATTGTCCAACGGCAAGCGCGGCGGCTTCCTCCGTCGGCGGATTGGGCGGCGTGTCAGAGTTGGTGGCCTGTACGACGGCGACAGCCGCGGCGGCGGCAAAGATCACGAGGGCTACGGCGACATAGAGCCAGGTCGGACCGAAGAGCCAGCCGTCGCTCTGTCCTGGCCCAGAGCGCCTCGCCGAGCGCTGAACGCCCGAGAGACCTCTGTCCAGGCGCTGCTGACCCCAGGGACTATCGGAGCGGGGGATAGCCTTCCTCCTCGAGCGCAGCGTCGATTTGCTCGGGCGACATCGACGCGGCGTCGTACTCGACGTCTACCCGTTTGCCATCGACATCGACGGCGACGGCGGACACGCCCTCGAGCGCAGTGAGGGCGCCGGTGATTGCGTTGGCGCAGTGATCGCAGGAGATATCGGGCGCGGTGCGGGTCAACGTTGCTGTTGCGGCCATAGCAATTCCTGTCTGGCAGTTACTGTTTCACTCTATGTTATGCAAGCTGCGCGAATCGGCGCGCGAGCGCCGATGTTGTGGACGACAGTGCGGCGTGCAACGCCTCAGCGTGGGCGCGTAGCGCGATGCGGTCATCGAGCGGCGCCAGCTTGGCTGCCGTCGGGCCGTAACGACGCTCCAGCGCGAGAGCGATCAGGCGGTCGGCAAGGCGCGGGTTCTTGGGCAACACGGCGCCATGGAGATAGGTGCCAAACGCGTTTCTGACCTTTGCCCCTTCGAGACCGTCGCCGCCGTTGTTGCCGAACCCGCTGACCACGTCAGCGAAGGCCTCCTGCCCGTCGTTCAGGTAGGTGCGTCCGCCGTGGTTTTCGAAGCCGACGACGGTCTCGCCCTCCCAGAGCGCGACCACGTTGCCCACACAACGGGCGATCTTCGGACCAGGGTGCGTCGCAACGGCATCGAAGATGCCGATGCCTTCCATGATCTCGCCGTCCCAGCCTCGATATTGGCGCCCGAAGAGCTGGAAGCCGCCACAGACAGCGAGGATCACGCCATTGTTGTCGGCGTAGTCGCGCAACGCGTCGCCGCGTCGCTGGAGATCGGCCTGGACGCGACGTTGTTCGCGATCCTGTCCACCACCAACCAGGACCAGGTCCGTCCTCTGCCGAGGAGACCACGGATCACCGATATCGACGCCGTCGACGGTTACGTCGATGCCCCGGGCTGCGCAGCGTTGGACAATGGCGCGGGCATTGCCGCGGTCGCCGTAGAGATTGAGCAGGTTGGGATAGAGCACCGCGACGTTGAGCTGGCGTCGGTCCGTGTTGGTCATCAGGCGACATCCCAGAGGCGCGATGCGCCCATCCGTCCGAGTCGCTGGCGGACGTCAAGCATCGCGGTATAGGTCGGCAGGATGACCAGCTGCTCTGATTCCGGCACGGTATCGAGGGCGGTGCGCAGGGCTTGGCCAATGTCATTCTCGATTGGCCCGCAGGGCGTGGGCAGGCCCGCGTATTCGAGCCGCAGGGCCATATCGGCGGCGCGACGGCCGCCGACCGTCAGCGTCTGGCAATGTTCGGCCTGCGATTCCCAGTCGACATCCCAGATCCAGGAGACGTCGGTCCCGTCGGCGATACCGTCGTTGAGCAGGACCAGCAGGTGGTGTCGCTCGCCCGCTCGTTGCAAGGTTCGCAGCGCCTGGTTCATGCCCGAGGGATTCTTGCCGAGCAGCATGCGCACCGGGCGACCCTCAACGGTCATCTCTTCCTGGCGACCGAACGCCGCTTCGTGCGTTTCCAGGCCACGGCGGATCGCCTCGGCGGACACGTCCAGGGCGGTCGCTGCAGCCGCCGCGGCCAACGCGTTGTAGACGCTGTACAGACCCTCGGCGGGCAGGGCGACGTCAACCGAACCTTGCGGCATACGAAGCGTGAATGCGATCGAGCCTGCCGCCGCGCTGATGTCCTCAGCGGCGATGTCGGGCGCGGGACGCTCCGCTCCCGTCTCGGTATGCCAACGGCCAAGCTGTGCGAAATAACGGCGTGAATATCTGAAATCGTCCTGTGTGAGCGGATCCCAGATCGCGTCCATGATCTCGCCTGCGGGGGCCGGCGGAATGTTGGGGTCCTCGATGCCGAAGCGGACGCAGGGGCCGTCCCAGTGCATGCCCAGTGAGGCGATCAGCGGATCGTCGACGTTGAGCGCAATCGTGGCGTCGGATGGGAACGTTGGCAGCGCGTCGGTCCAGCGCAGGGCGATGGACTCGATTTCACCGTAGCGGTCGAGCTGGTCGCGCATCAGGTTGGTGAAGACGACGACGCTGGGCGGCGCGGCGTTGGCGATGGCCGGCAGCGCGGCTTCGTCCGCCTCCAGCACTGCGCTGCGTCCTAAGCGGAGGCGACCAAGCGGCGTCGCCGCTCCGACCAGCGCCGCGGTGACGCCACGCATCAGGTTTGAGCCCGAGCGATTGTGCACCACGGCCTGGCCGTCAGCTCGCAGAATGCGGGCCAACATGGCGGCCGTGGTGGTCTTGCCGTTGGTTCCCGTGATCAGGGTGGTCGTGGCCAGGCCCTGCGCGAGTTGCGCGACGACGCCCGGGTGCGCGCGCTCCACGACGAGGCCAGGCAGGGCGGTGCCGCCGGAGCCGAGCGCTCTCATGCCCAGCCGAACAGTCTTGCCAGCCAGCACGGCGGCCAACAGTCTCGGAGAGGGAAGCGTCGATACGGCGCGAGCTATCACGTCTCTGACTGTACCGCTCACAGGGGGAAATGCTTCAAGCCCCGGAGGACGGATCGAATCGCGGGGGGCGTCCCTGGCCCAACGCCTTCAGGATCTGCTCAAGTCCGACAACACCGAGCAATCGACCGCGTTCGACGACCGGCAGGACGAAAGTGCGCTCTTTCTGTAGCCGATGCAGCGCCTCGTCGGCGCCGGCGTCGGGCGGCAGGGGCTGAACGGCGCCAGCCTCGATCATGATGTCGCGCAGGCGAACGCTGCGGTAGCGTTCCTCGTCGAGCAGCAGGATCTGGACAGCGGAGGCGATGCCGACCGCCGTTCCTGACTCGGCCACGATGAATATGTCTTGCTGGTCGAGTTGGGCTCGGGATGGGGCCAGCACATGGACGGGCAGGTCGGCCTCGGCCATCCGCGCGAGCGGCGGTTCGAGCATCAGCTCGCCGACTCGCAAGCCCTCGAGGTCGCGCTCCAGCTCAGCCGCCTTCACGCCCTGCGCGGCCTGAATCATGAGCAGGACGCCGATCAATGCAACCCAGACCGGGCTGAGTCCACTATTGAAGATGGCTACATCGGTCAGGACTCCACCGACGCCATAGACGATCATCACCACGCCGAGCAGCTGTCCCAGGCGGGCCGCAGCGCGCGTGGCGCGGTGGCGTGAGCCCGTTACTCGCCAGATCAACGCTCGGGTGACGCGGCCGCCGTCGAGCGGAAAGCCGGGCAGCATGTTGAAGGCTGCGAGGAAACAGTTGACAACGCCGAGTATGAAGACCACGTTGTTCAGCGTGGTGTCGGCGGGCAGAGCGAAGAGCGCGACCAGGATGAAGCCGGCGCCCAGTAGCAGCGATGAGAGCGGTCCGACGATCGCGATCCAGAACTCCTGGCTCGGCCGCTGCGAGTCCTCACGAATCAGCGAGACGCCGCCGAAGAAGAACAGGGTGATTGACGAGACCTCCATGCCGTAACGTCGCGCCATCAGCGAATGCGCGAGTTCATGGATGAGCAGCGAGAGGAAATAGGCGGCTCCGCCGACCACGCCGTAAATCCAACGCTCTGCGCCACCAAGGCCCTGGGCCGAGTCGGGCGGCAGGATCTGGGTCGCGATCAGGAACACGAGCAGCGCGAATATGAAGAAAAAGGACAGGTCCAGCCGGATCGGAATCCCCAGGATCCGACCAACCTTGATCCCGTTCCCGCCAAACATGCCGAAACTCATATGCCCAGCATATGTACCTGCCAGCGCGATTGTGGAATCGTCAACGGGCAAGTGTGGCGGACTCTTCAGCCAGCGAGCAGTCCGGCATCGCTCAATGCTGCGGTCAAGCCCTTGAGCGAGGGCAGCGCGATATCTGGCTGGATCGCCGTGTCGCTCTTGCCTCCAACCTGCACGGATACGACGAAGCCGGCGTGTCGTGAACCGAGGATGTCAGCCTCGGGCGTGTCTCCGACGAATGCGGCTTGCCCGGCGGCGCAACCAAGCGCCCTGAGCGCGGCCTGGAAGATGGCCTGGCCCGGTTTCCAGCTGAGCACGTCGTCCGACCAAATCCAGTGGTCGATCCAGCGGTCAAAGCCACGTGCGAGGAGCGCCTGCTCGACGTAGCGTCCCGGCGCGAGGCCGGTATTGGAAACGACAGCCAGGTTGAGTCCGCGCGCCTTGAGCGCATCAAGCTCTGCCTCGACCCCGGCGATGAGGTCGGGCGGTTCCCAGCTGGCGCTCTCACAGACAGCGCCGATCAGCGCTTCGAGTAGCTCGTCGCTTTCCACCGTATCGGGGCACTGATCCAACATTGAGCGACGGACAGCGTCAAGCCGGTCCTGGCCAGAGAGATCGATATTGGACTGATGCGCGACGACGAGCGCGTCGATCGCATGGCGGATCGCCTTGGGCACCGCCTGTCCCGCGCCTGATCCGGCGCCAGCCTGTTCATAGGCTGCGGTCAGTTGCGCCTCTCTCCGTTGCATCCGCCGACGACCTCCGCCAGGCGCGTCAACGATCAACGTGCCCCAGAGATCGAGGGCAACCGCTCGAAGGGCTGGCAACGGTGATCGATCAGCGCTGTGGCGTCAGGTGGAGGACGACGGCTTCTTGTCGTCTTCCGAGGCAGTCGACGACACAGTGACTTCGTCGGAGTCTTCGTCGTTCGTTTCCTCCGAATCCGAGCTGCGCGCTTCCTCGCGGAACTCGCGCAGGCCGGTGCCGAGCGCCTTGCCGACGCCGGCCAAGCGACCAGCGCCGAATACGACCAGCACCACGATCACGACGACAATCGCTTCGACAGGACCAAACCCGATCAGTGCCATACCGAACTCCTGCTGCGCCGCCGGTGGTCAGCGCACGCCACTACCTGAGTGCGGCGTGTCACCTCGGACTACCTTCCCGACCTGGCAGTGTCGGGAGGCCCGGTGCGGGCGGCCGATATCTAGCTTACCAGCGTTCTCCAGATTCAGCAGCGCCGCAGGGACGCCGTTCACTGCTTATGCACTCAGCGCGGATATACGTCAGGCCTCGAGTCGTTCGACAAAGATGCGCATGATCCCGCCGCAGATCTTGTCCTCGCCATCGACGGGCTCGGTCAGGTCCACCGTGACCATCCGGGCGTCGCCGTCGTCGAGCGCGTCCATCGCTTCCTGCCAGACCTCAGCTTCGCCGCAACCGCCGCCGATCGTACCGACGAAGCTGCCGTCCTCGCGGACGAGCATCTTGGCGCCGGTCTTGCGCGGCGTAGAGCCTAACGTCTGGGCGACCGTCGCGAGCGCGACCGGCGCGCCCTGCTCGAAGGCGCTCGACATTGCTTCGTAGACCTCGTCGTGGGGCATCGATCCTGATCGCTTCCTGCTCTGACCTGTTCCGTTGGCGCGTCCCAGTCTAACGACGGCCAGCCGCCAAGAGGCGTCCATGCTCCGACATTGGCTGTGCTCCCCCGCCGCGCCGGACGAGAATGATCTCTCCGAGCACCGAGACAGCGATCTCCTCGGGAGTTTCCGCTCCGATATCGAGGCCGATGGGGGTGAACACTCTGTCCAGCGCTTCGCGCTCGACGCCTTCTTCGGCGAGATGCTGCAGGACGGTTCGGGTTCGGCGCTTGGAACCGATCATACCCACGTAGCCGGCGTCGCGCTCGGCGACCGCGCGGAGGGCAAGCTCATCAACCTTGTGTCCGCGCGAGACGAGCACGATGTAGGTGTTGGCCGAGATTGGGAACCGCTCCAGCTCTTCACCGAAGTCACCGCAGATCACGTTGGCTTCATAGGGAAACCGCTCTTCGTTGGCGTAGTCCTCGCGGTCATCGATGATCGCGACCTCCATGCCAAGCATCGCGCCGAGCTGTCCGACTGCCAGTCCGACGTGCCCACCGCCGACCACGAGCAGGGTCGCGGCAGGTTCGACGACCTCGACCAGGATTTCGACGATGGCGTCGGCTGCTTCAATCGCGCGGCGACCCTCGATCATTTCACCATGGGGCGTAAAGACGCAGGTCTGCACGAGGTGCCGCGGGATCGCTGAACGGGCGAAGGCGCTGACGGCTTCCTCCAGCGGGCCGCCGCCGATGTCGCCAAGCGCCGTGTCCGCGTAGACCAGCATCTTCGCGCCGAGCGGGATGTCGACACCAGCGGTCGCTGACATCACGGTGCAGGAGGCGACGGCCGGGCCCTCGCGGGCGGCGGTCAGCAGAGCGCGAGCGATGTCGGAGGCAGCGGTCATAGCACAAGGATACGGGTCGCTCAGACGTTGAAGAGGATATGCAGCACGTCGCCGTCCTGGACTTCGTAGTCCTTGCCCTCGGTGCGCGAGAGCGCGCGCTTCCTGGCCTCCGCCTCGGCGCCTGAGGCTCCGACCGCTGCGCCGCAGACCAGCAGGTCATCCCAGCGCACGACTTCCGCGCGGATGAAGCCGCGTTCGAGGTCGGTGTGAATCTTGCCGGCGGCCTGTGGCGCGGTGTCGCCGCCGCGAACGGTCCAGGCGCGGCACTCGTCTGGGCCGACGGTGAAAAACGTGCGCAGGCCGAGCAGGCGGAACGTCTCCTGCAGGGCCATTTCGACCGCTCCCGCGCCGACGCCAAGCTCTGCGCGGTAGGCCGTCGCCTCGTCCTCGTCGAAGTCGCGCAGCTCCTCCTCCAGCCGCGCCGAGAGCGCGATGCGTTCGCTCGCCCCGTCGGTCACTGCATCTTCATCGACGTTGAAGACGGTCAGCATTGGCCGCTCGGTCAGGAAGCGATAGTGGCGAATGTCGGCACGTTCGGGTTCGCTGATCGGCGCATCGAGCAGCGTGCCCCCGTCGCCGAGGTGCGCTTGCAGGCGACGCAGCAGATCGACTTCGCGGTCGGCCGCGACGCGTTCCGCCGCTTTCATCGATTTCGTCTCCTCAGCGAGGCGCTGCAGCCGTTTCTCGATCAGCGCCAGATCGGCGAAGGTGAGTTCCAGTTGCATCGTCTCGATGTCGCCATCGGGGTCAATCCGTTCAGCGGGATGCGGGATCGCGTCATTGTCGAAGGCGCGGACGACGTGGATGAGCGCGTCGAGCTGTGAGAGTTGGCCGAGCAATTTGGTCGAGGGCGGCTCGCTGCGGCCTCCCAGCGCTCCGGCGAACCCCGCGCCTGGGAAGTCGGTCAGGTTGAGGACGGCGGGCGTGGTCTTTCGGGGTTGATACAGCGTGGATAATTTGACCAACCGAGCGTCGGCGGCAGGGACCACGCCTTCGTGTGGATCCACGTGGGTGGTAAAGCCGGTTGCGCGCCCCGCCCCGGTGAGCGCGTTGAACAGCGTCGTCTTGCCCGAACGCTCAAAGCCAATCAGTCCAATCGCTGTCATCGCCCTGCTCTTCTCACTCGGCGTCTGTCATCACCAGGGTTTCGAATAGCCTGCGTCATCAGCCACCGAAGACTCTCCACAAGACAGCGGCCAAGGATCCCACCAAGACCACAGAGCTGGCCAGCCACAGCGCGATGAAGCGCCGGTACACTCTGTTCTCAGCCTGCTCGATCCAGAGGAGTACCTGGGCGCGAGTGGGACGATCCCGTAGCTGGACTGTCAATTCCGCCGCCGCGCGCTGGCCAATGCCAAATTCGGTCAGCCGGGTGATCTGGTGACCGTCCCGCAGGAACGCTTCGCCGTCAGCCACGCTCACTTCCCGCCCCGCGCAGCACCCGATTGACCAGCTCCAGGACGCTGGCGATTCGCTGCTCCGTCACTTCGTCGTGCAGACTGAGCATCTCTTCTTCCTGCTGCGAGTGAACGTGCAGCGTTGTCACTCCGCGCCCCTTCCCTACGCCCATCTGGACGACTCCAAGTCTATGCGCGTCCGCGCCCCAACACTGGCGGCGGACTCAGGGGAGATCGCTGGGGTTGAACTCGGTGACGCCCAGGCCGGGGTGGGATGGATTGGACAGGGCTTCGCCGACGAGGAGCAGCGAGTCGCGCATTGCCGCCCAATTGACCATCGCCGCCGCCTCGGCGGGCGCAACCCAGCGCCATGCCTGGTGTTCGTCCGAGAGCGTCGGCTCCGTCGCCGCGGCGACCAGCGCGACGAATGCGGGGACGAAGTAGATCGTGTCGTTTTCGGGGTTGTAGAACGTCTCAGGCCGGTCGATGCGGAACCAGCGCTCGACCGGCAGTCCCGTTTCTTCGTCCAGCTCTCTGAGCGCCGCCTGCCAGGCGGTCTCGCCCTGTTTCTCCTCGATGTGTCCGCCGACGGTCTGCCAGGCGCCGGCAAAGCGATGTCCCTCTGGTCGCTGCAGCATCAGCAACTCAATGCGCTCAGCGGCGGGGCGGACGACGTAGACCGCGACGATATTGCTGCGCAGGCGGGGCACGGGCGAGCTACTCCGCCCACTTGGGGATGGTGGCGTCGAAGGAGTCGTAGAACGTGACGTAGGGCTTGACATCGAGCACTGGCGTGCCATTGACGAGGTCGAGTCCGATCACCTTGACGATGTTGTCGTTGATGGATTCCAGTGGACAGATCGAGATCGAGATCGGGTTGGGTCGGTGCGCTGTTCGAGTGGCGAAGACGCCGACCTCCGGCGTGTCGCCGCCGCCCGAGGGGTGCAGGCGGAGGAGCGCGCGGCCTTCGTCCGTGACGTCGCCCATCCAGCCGATCACGAACAGGTGCGAGAAGCCGGACAGCCCGTCCAGGGCGGGCGCGAACTCGGGACGGAAGACCAGCTCCGATCGCACCTGCGCCCAGACCCGACCAGAGGTGTCGTTGATCCCGTTACGCACCACGGCGACCGGCGACAGGTCATCAATTCGGTCGGGCAGGCCGTGCAGCGCGGCGTCGCGCGCGACGGACGGATTGACCAACCGCAGTCGCTCGCGCCAACTGGTCATTCCAGTCTCCTCCGACATGTCCCCAGCTCTGCGCCAGTGGTATTGTGAATGGAGTTAGCGTATCGCTCCAGCTCCCTGGTCACGGCGGCGCGGTTCATTCTTGTCAGGTATCAGGACTCGCACGTTGAACCAGTCATTCTCTGGACAGCCAGCACTGCCGCTCGATGGCACGCAGCTCGCGCTCGGCCAACGTGCCGATCCGGCTGACAGCAACGGGACGGACAGCTACGACGCCTCAGACATCGACGTGCTTGAAGGCATCGAGGCGGTCCGCCGACGCCCGGGGATGTACATCGGTTCGACCGGCCAGGCGGGGCTGCACCATCTGGTCTACGAGATCGTCGACAACTCGGTTGATGAGGCGATGGCCGGTCACGCGACGCGGATCGACGTCACGCTGCAGCCCGAGGGCTGGGTGCAGGTGCGCGACGACGGTCGCGGCATTCCGACCGACCGTCATGCCAAAACCGGCAAGTCGGCGCTTGAGACAGTGCTGACCGTGCTGCACGCGGGCGGCAAGTTCGGCGGTGGCGGCTACAAGGTCTCGGGTGGTTTGCACGGCGTCGGCGCATCGGTGGTCAACGCACTCTCCTCACAGCTGGAAGTCGAAGTCCGCCGCGACGGCCAGTCACACACACAGAGCTATGAGCGTGGCGTCCCGGCGGGCGGCGTCGAGCGTCGCCCTCTGCCCGCAGGCACGACGCCCCGGACCGGCACGATGGTGCGCTGGATCGCCGACGACCAGGTGATCGACCATCTGGAGTACGACTTCCAGGTACTGGCCCAGCGCTTCCGCGAGATCGCCTATCTGAACAAGGGTCTGTGGATCTGCTTCCGTGACGAGCGGCAGGCGCCGCTGAACGCCACTGAAGATGAACGCCGCTCACTCGAACCGCAGGATGAGAAGAACTTTTACTTTGAGGGCGGCATCCAGTCCTACGTGCGCTTCCTCAACCGCGACCGCGAGGTGCTGCAGCCGCTCCCGTTCCATCTCGACCGCGAGGTCTCAGGCAACGACTCGAGCGTGGCGGTCGAGGTGGCGATCCAGTACAACGGCGCCTTTCAGGCCCCGGTCTACGCATTCGCCAACCCCATCCACACGCACTAGCGCGTCCCGCACCTGCCCCCCTTCCGCCCCGCGCTCACGCGCGCGATCACTTCTTTCCC
>RKRS01000224.1 GCA_007571275.1 Dehalococcoidia bacterium | reverse complement strand
GCATCTGGCGGCTGTCAATGAACGCGTAGATGCTGGCCGCGCAAGCGGCGAGCGAGGTCAGCGCCGGTCCGCGCAGGCCAAGCTCGATCGATACCTGGCAGGAGGCCATGTTGCCAGCCATCATCGGCACGAACATCGCCGACACGCGGCCGGGACCTTTGCTGTTGAGCACTTCGGTTTGCTGCGAGATCGTCGTCACCCCGCCGCCGCCGGTGTTGATCACGGCGGCAACCCGCTCAGGATCGTGGGCTTCGAGATCAAGCCCGGCATCCTCGACCGCCAGCCGCGCGGCGGCGACGCCAAGCTGCGAGAATCGCGCCATGCGTCGGGCTGACTTGGTTTCCATGTAGTCGGACGGGTTGAATTCGGGGATGTCCGCCGCAATCTGGACCTTCAGTCCAGCCTCGACCAGCTCAGGAACCCGCCGCGCGCCCGAGCGACCATGCGTGAGCGAATCCCAGAAGGCGTTGACGCCCACGCCGATCGGCGTCACGGGGCCGATGCCCGTGATCACGACGCGCTCCTCGGGCGGACGATCGGTCGATCGAATGCTGCTCACTCGTCGAAACGCTTCAACAGCACGGCGGCATTGTGCCCGCCCAGGCCAACGGAGAATGACAGCGCGGCTTCGGTGTTCAGTTCCCGCGCTTCGTTGGGAATCACGTCAACGTCGAGTTCTGGATCTGGTGTCTCGAAGTTCAGTGTCGGCGGCGCGACGCCTTCCTTGAGCACCATCGCCGAAACGATCACCTCCAGTGCGCCGGATGCGCCCATCATGTGGCCGGTGGCGGGCTTGATCGAGGACAAGGCCAAATCGTCAACGTGCGAGCCGAACATCCGCCGCAGGGCTGTCACTTCAACCTGATCTCCCAGTCTGGTCGCCGTGCCATGCGTGGAAATGTAGCCGATGCTCTGTGGCTCGATCCTCGACTCCTGCATCGCCTGCTGAACGCTGACCATCAGCCCGCGTCCGTGCGATTCTGGCTGGGCGATGTCGTGCGCGTCGTTCGCTGAACCTCCACCAACAACCTCCGCATAGATCGGCGCTCCGCGCTGCAACGCGTGATCCAAATCTTCAATCATCATCGCCGCGGCGCCCTCGCCGGGGACGAATCCGTTGCGATGGAGATCGTAGGGCGCGCAGGAAGCCGTGAGCGGCTCCGCAGGCGTGGCGAGCACCCCCATGCGCTCGAAGCAGATATGGAAGAGCGGCAGGATGATCGCTTCGGAACCTCCGACCAACAGCGCATCGGCGCGTCCGGCGCGGATATGGAGCAACCCGTCGGCGACCGCGTTGGCGCCGGTCGCGCAGGCTGAGGTAGGCGAGTAGTTGGGCCCGGTCGCGCCGGTGGCGATCGAGAGATGGCCTGAGGCTGCATCGGCGATCAGGTTGGGCATGGCGAACGGTGACACGCGTCGTGCTCCGCGATTGACCAGCGTGTCCTGCCAGCGGGTGACCAGCTCCATGCCGCCGCCCCCCGAGCCGAAGATGACACCCACGCGGTGCTGGTTGTCGTCAGTGATCTCCAGACCCGAATCGCTGAGCGCCTCCAGGCCTGCAACCATCCCATACTGGGTGTTCAGGTCCATGTGTCGCAGCGCTTTGGCGTCGGGTAGCAGCGATTCCGGATCGAAATGCTTGACTTCCGCAGCGACAGGCGTCCTGACGCCCCACTGTTCGGGATCGAACCGCTCGATCCGCGAGACCCCGCTCTGACCGCCAATCAGATTGCGCCAGGTCGTCGGCATATCGTTACCGACAGGTGTGACGGCTCCAACGCCTGTGATGACCACACGGCGCTCCGATGCGGATGACAGCGGTACCACTACTTCGGAATCCCGTCGCTTTTGTCCGGATAGTCGCGCTGCGACAGACCTTGATCGTCATCTGATAGCGGGAATGTCCATGACGTGCGAGAAATGCGCCGCACCAACTTGGACAGGACATCACCAGGTCCAGCTTCAACGAACAGGGTCGATCCCTGAGCCGCCATGGTCTTGACAGCCTGCTGCCACTGCACGGGCGCCGTGAGCGCCTCGGACAGCTCGTGCGACAACTGCTCCCTAGTGTGGAGTAGACCGCCGCTGATGTTGCTCACCACCGGGACAACCGGGTCGCGCCACTGGATCGCGTGGACGGCCTCGGAGAAATGCGCCTGCGCGTCCGACATCAGAGGCGAATGTGAGGCAATCGAAATGGGTAACCGCACCACGCGTCGCGCGCCCTGTTCGTCGGCCAGACGCATGAGCCTGCGCAGGGGCGCTTCATCGCCCGATACGACCGTTTGTCCGGGACAGTTGTCGTTGGCGACGACGAGAGTGCCATCAGCCGAGGCTTCCCCGACCAGCCGTCGTAGGACTCGGTCACGCAGGCCAATGATCGACGCCATGCCGCCGGGACGCAAGCTGTCAGCTGCGTGCATCAGTTCGGCGCGACGACGCACCAGGTGGAGGGCCTCGTCGAAATCGATGGATCGGGCAGCGAGCATCGCCGTAATTTGCCCCATGCTGTGTCCCGAGACAACTTTCGGAGACAACGCGCGCCCGACCTGTTCCCACTTGTCGCGTAAGGCGTCGAGCCATGCCACCGAGGCGACGAAGATCGCCGGCTGCGAGTGTGTGGTCTCGTTCAGCTTCTCGATGGGACCGTGCTCGATCAGGTGAAGCAGGTCATAGTCGAGCACCTCATTGGCTCGGCTGAACCATTGCTCGGCCCGCGGATGGACGCGAAGGACTTTGCCCGCCATGCCGACTGACTGCGACCCCTGTCCAGGGAACAGCAGCGCGTATTCATCATCCGTGAGCGCCGGATATTCGCCCCCTGGTGGCTCGTCCGCGGCTTCCTCTTGCTGGGTCAACGTTTCCATCTCGGCTCCCGCTTGTCGATTACGTATCGACCACGTCAGGCGTCAGACGTTGCGTCTGCGAGTAGTCACCAATTCTATCGACTCTGATCTCTCTGTGGTGAGGGATCAGTACACAATGCGATTCAGCGAACAGTACGTCTCGCAGTACCAATCAACGACCCGGATCACTCAGCCCATGACCATGCCGCCGTCGACATGGATGACCTGCCCCGTAATGTACGCGCCTCCTGGTCCGGCCAGGAAGGCGACCAACGGCGCGACGTCGGCGGGCAGGCCGAGCCGCTCGAGCGGAATGCGCTGCATCACATTGTTGATCACCTCGTCGGAGAGGTCGGCGGTGATATCGGTCTGGATGAACCCGGGAGCGACCAGATTGACCGTGATGCCGCGGGATCCCAGTTCGTGCGCCAGTGAGCGGGTCATCCCGGCCAGTCCGGCCTTGGCCGCGGCGTAGTTGGCCTGTCCGGCATTGCCGACCGTACCGATCACGGAACCGATGGTGATGATCCGTCCCTTGCGAGCTCGCAGCATCCCGCGCAGGACCGATTGGGTGGCCAGGAACGAGCCAGTCAGATTGGTGCCGACGACGGCGTCCCAGTCGGCCGACTTCATCCGCATCGCCAGCATGTCGCGGGTAATCCCGGCGTTGTTGACGAGAATGGTCGGCGCGCCCAGTTCCGCCGTCACGGCTTTGGTCATGGCCGTCACGGCCGCGCTGTCGGAGATATCTGCCTGAACCACATGGGTGCGACGGCCCAGCTCGCGGATCTGCTCGGCTACCATGTCCGCCGCCTCGGCCGAGGCCGAGTAATTGACGCCGATATCGGCGCCCTGCGCGGCAAGCTCCAGAGCGATCGCGCGTCCGATGCCACGCGACGCGCCGGTCACCAGCGCCACTTCGCCTGCGAGCGGTTGTGCCTTGGAGTCAACCATTGGAGCGAGGCTATCACCGATCCCGCGCTCGAATTCATATGCCCGTAACCAGTGCTCCAGGTTGTTTGGCGACACTACATAGACCGGTTCGCGGACGGGCGCGCTTCGCTTGCACTAGTCTGCCAGCGCCAGCTGCGCCCGAGTGGGGAGTTGCGTATGGATTCTGGAAACACTGCCTGGCTACTGGTCTCAGCGGCATTGGTCCTGCTGATGACGCCAGGCCTCGCCTTCTTCTATTCGGGTCTGGTGCGCACCAAGTCGGCCGCAGCGACGATCATGCAATCGTTCGTCATGATCGGCGTGGCAACCGTGGTCTGGGTCCTGTGGGGTTACTCGCTCGCCTTCGGCACGGACATCGGTGGCTTCGTCGGTAATCTGACGGCGTTCGGCCTGCGCGGGCTCGAAGGCGAAGACCTGCTCTTCATGGTCTTCCAGCTGATGTTCGCGATCATCACGCCGGCGCTGATCACGGGCGCGTTTGTCGAACGGGTCTCCTTCAAGGCGTTGCTCGTGTTTACGGTCGCGTGGATCACGCTCGTCTATGCCCCGCTCTGTCACTGGGTCTGGGCTGACGGTGGTTGGCTGCTCGATCTGGGAGCGGCAGACTTCGCCGGCGGCACTGTGGTTCACATCAACGCCGGCGCGGCCGCATTGGCAGGCGCGCTGTTCGTCGGACGACGACGCGACTCTGTCGCTGAGACGCGCCCGCACGACGTCTCCAAGGTGGTGCTCGGGGCTGGGCTGCTCTGGTTTGGCTGGTTCGGGTTCAACGCCGGCTCTGCGTTGGCTGCCGACGGCGCGGCGATCAACGCCTTCGTCCAGACCCAGATTTCCGCTGCTGGAGGCCTCGTCGCCTGGACGCTGCTTTCCTGGAAGTACACGGGACACCCATCCATCATTGGCGCTGCGACCGGGGCAGTCGCCGGCCTGGTGGCGATCACGCCTGCAGCCGGCTTCGTCGGACTCTGGCCTGCGACCGATGGGTACCTGAACTTCTTCCCCGCTCTCTGTATCGGTATGGTTGCCTCAATTCTTGGCTTCTACGCGGTCCGAGCGCTGCACAACTGGCGCGACATGGACGACACGCTGGACGTCTTCGCCGTACACGGTGTCGGCGGTATCTGGGGCGCTTTCGCAACCGGTCTCTTCGCTGTCAGTGAGATCGGCGGCGTCGATGGGGCGATCGCGGGGAGCGCCGATCTGCTTTGGCGGCAGATCGTCGGCATTGTTGCGGCGCTCGCCTGGTCGTTCGTGCTCTCGGCTGCCATCTTCATAGTGGTGCAACGATTCATGCCGCTGCGCGTTGATGAGTCTGACGAGATGATCGGCCTCGACCGCAGCACGCACAACGAGCCCGCCTACGAGTTCGACGAGCTCGGCTTCGGCTGGGACGCCAGCGATGCGATCGACGAGGAAATTCCCTCCGGAACAGAAGCGCTAAAGAGGTTGCTGTCATGAAGAAGGTCGAAGCAAT
>RKRS01000099.1 GCA_007571275.1 Dehalococcoidia bacterium | reverse complement strand
CATTGGGCAGCAGGTTGAGAGACTTTATGGCGCACCGGCGCCAGCGCAGGTCCGGAACCGACTGAACCTTGACGCCTGCCACGATCCCCCGGTCGGCAAAGGGGCGCACGCCCATGAAAAAAGAAGGGCTCAAAGACTCGCTCCAGGAATGGTTCCTGGGACTGGATCCCCGGGTCAAGTGGAAGTAGACGGTAGCGTTAGGGATTTGGCTGGCGTGGTAGGTTTCCTGGATCCAACCTAGAATCTCCTCGAGGTTGGCGTCCATTCCGACAGGGCCGCTGCGCAGCCGATAGGCAGTGTACCTGTTGGCTCACCGAGTCCGTCAGCGCTCACGCCCCACGCGACGTCTCAGTCAGCCGATCTCAATAACCAGTCTCGACGCGGCGTCAGATCCTGGCTCCGTGTACAGAGGTCTCCAGGCCCAACTCACGCAAGAATGCGTCGGCATTGGGTTCGCGGGCGAGGAACTGGCGGATCAGCTGGTCGGCGTCCGCTGTGCCGCCTGGCTCGAGGATGTGGCGGCGGTACTCAGCGCCGATGTCGGACACCGATGCTCCGGGCGCTTCGAAACGAGTGAACATATCGTCACCGAACACGCGGGACCAGAGGTATCCGTAGTAGCCCGCGTCGTAGCCGAAGAGATGCCCGAACCCCGCCTGGAAATGCGTGCCTTCGGGAAACGGGAAGCCGGTAATCGGATGCAGTTCGCGGGCGATGTCGTCGGTGCTGCGACCGGACTCGGTGTGATAGGCCAGGTCCAACCTCGAGAAATAGACCTGGCGCAGCGTCGCAATCGCCGAGGACGTGTGCTTGGCTTCGATCATCCGATTGATCAGGGACGTCGGCAGCGGATCGCCCGACTGATGGTGGCGGCTGAAACTGCCCAGTACATCGGGCTGCCAGCACCAGTGTTCCAGCATCTGCGAGGGCGCTTCAACGAAATCGCGCTCCACCCGTGTGCCGCTGAATCTCGTGAATCGGGACGTGGTCAGCGTCTGGTGCAGGATATGCCCGAACTCATGAAACAGCGTGACCACTTCACTGTGTCGTAACAGCGACGGCGACGCCTCAGTCGGCTTGGTGAAGTTCGCCACGATCGCCGAAATGGGGCGCTGGTAGCCAGATCCATTGAGCTGTCGCCCACCGCTCAGCGTGAAGGCGGCCGCATGCCCAAACTTGCCCGGACGCGGATGGAGATCCATGTAGAAACGCGCCAGAGCCACACCGCTGGCAGGATCAACGATGTCGAACGGTTGGGCGTCTTCATGCCAGGCGGTCTCGGCCAGATCAGGGCGACGCACAAAATTCACGCCGACCAGCTCTGCGTAGATGCGGAACATACCTTCCAGCACGGCGTCCAGCGGGAAGTAGGCCGCGACTTCGAAGGGATCAACCTGATATTCCCGCAGCACGAGCTGATTGGTGTAGTAACGCCAGTCAGCGATATCGACCGGACCACTCTGTCCGGTTCGACGTTCCTGCTCGTGACCAAGCCTGGCCAGGTCAGCGGCCAGTTTGGGCTGTAGACGCTCTGCCAAATCGGTCAGAAACTCCAGCACCGCGTCCGTCTGCTTGGCCATCTTGACTTCCAGGGCGTAGGCCGCCCACGACTCGAAGCCCAACAGTCGCGCGATTGCAGCCCGAACGCCAAGCGCCTCCTCGATGATCTCAACATTGGTATCGGCCGCCTTGTTGTGATTCTTGTGAAACAGCTCTCGCCGACGCTCACCATCGTGCGCGCTATCGAGGAAGGGATGTAGCTCCGGATAGTCGAGACCCACCCGATAGCGAACTGCGCTATCAACCTCGACCGTCTGCAGGCGCTCGATATACGCATCGGGCAGACCGTCCAGCTCGTCGCGGCTGAGCTCGACGACGTCCTCGTAATCATCGATGCGCTTGCGAAACTGAATGCCCAGCCCAACCAACCGCTCCTGTAACGCTTGCAGCTCGTCGCGCGTCTGTTTGGGCAGTTCCAGACCGTTGCGCCGATAATCACGCAGGGCAAACTCCAGCAACCGCCGCGCGTCATCGGGCAGCGCCTCCAACTCCGCGCGTGAAGCGTAGGCCTTGAGCGCGCGGTTGATGTCCTCGCGGAAGCCGATCCCCGCGGCGAAGATACTGAGACGCTCCTCCTGAGTGTGGGCGACCGCGCGCAGTTGCTCATCAGCCGAGACCTGCGAGAGAAATCCGAACCGTCCCGACGCCTGCGTGAACACGTTGCTGATCTCGTCCAGCGGCATCACGGTGTTGTCGAAACTGCGGCGCCCGTCGGGCACGGCAACCAACTCGTCGGCCAGCTGCTCAACCGTGCGGATGGCATCGTCGATGCCGCGCTCGATATCCTCTGCGTTCGTCTCAGCCCAGTTCGGCGTCTCGATAGTCATCGGCGAGCTCCTGTCAGGATCACGGTATCCGCCAACACAGCTACTGCGTATGATCGTTGCAGGGCAACATCAGGATCACACGCGATCCGAACATAGACCTAAGGGTTGTAATGACTGACATCACCCATGCGACCGTCGAACTGTCGACCGGTATCAACATGCACGTCGCCGAGTCAGGCAGCGGACCGGCTGTCGTCTTCTGTCATGGCTTCCCCGAGCTCTGGTACTCTTGGCGGCGCCAGTTGCCCGCCGTCGCCGAGGCGGGATTCCGCGCCATCGCGCCCGACATGCGCGGCTACGGCGGCACCGATGCGCCGCCGGCTGTTGAGGATTACACGCAGGAGCGAATCTGCGCCGACATGGTCGCGTTGCTCGACACGCTCGGCATCGATCAGGCCGTCTTCGTCGGCCATGACTGGGGCGGCGCGGTCGTCTGGAACATGGCGCAGCATCACCCAACTCGAGTGCGCGGCGTCGCCGGGATCAACACGCCCGCTGGTCGACGGCCACCAATCAATCCACTCGACGCGATGAAGATTGATCCGGGTCGCTTCGATTACCAGCTCTATTTCCAAGACGAGGGCGTGGCCGAAGCCGAGCTGGGCGGCGATGTGCGCCGTACCTTCAACCTGATGCTGCGCACCGCGAAAGCGGAAGATCGGCTGGACGTCATCGGCATGACTGCCGGTGTGCGCGAGCGCGGTGGTCTGCTCGTCGGACTGCCCGACGATGCTGAACGCTCGATCATGTTGACCGAGGACGATCTCAATGTCTTCGTGCGGGCCTACGAACAAACCGGCTTCCGCGGCGGCCTGAACTGGTACCGCAATCACGGCCGTAACTGGGAGTGGGGGGCGACGGTCGATGGCCAGGACATCACCCAACCGGCGCTGATGGTTACCGCTGGCAAGGACGGCGTGCTACTGCCGTCGATGTCAGAGGGAATGGAAGACTTCATCCCCAACCTGAGTCGCGGCCACATCGAAGACTGTGGCCACTGGACTCAGCAGGAAGAACCCGAGGAGCTGAATCGCATCCTCGTCGGCTGGCTACAGACGTTGTAGCCTCACCCGCCTCCTACGCCACGTACCACTGCCAGTGGGGACCACGGTGGCCGTAGTCGGCGCCGACAATGATCTCAGCGATGATTTCGGCCGTCTCCGCGACGCGCGGGCCGGGGCGGTTAACGAATTGGTTGCCGTCAATCATCGCGACACGGCCTTCGCGCACGGCGCGTAGGCGATTCCAGTCCTCGCGCTCATGCAGCAACGCCGCATCGCTTTGCGTGCGTGGCAGATCGTATCCACAGGGCGCGATGATGACGAAGTCCGGATCCGCTTCGAGCAGATCGGACATCTCGAAACGCAATGACGGCCCCCTGGGCGCTCCGATCACTGGCGCGCCGCCGACCCGCTCAATCAGCTCCATCGTCCAGTGACCAGCGGTCATCAACGGATCGGCCCATTCGACCACCGCGACCCTGGGCCCAGCGCTGGTGGCGGCCACGGCGTCGATACGTTTCTGAAGCTCGGCAACCAGCGCGTTGGCCCGATCACCGATCCCCAGCGCGCGGCCGGTTCGCCTGATGTCGTCCCAGATGTCGTCCAGACAGTTGGGCGCGAGTGGCACCAGCTGAGTATGGAAGCCGGTCAGCTGATCGACCGCGCGTTCCACGTCACGCAGACTGACAGCGCAGACTTCGCACTGCGTCTGTGTGACGATGTGCGTCGGCTCCAGCGACTGCAGCAGCTCCATATCGATCGCATAGACCCCGAGCGCATCTTCAGCGCGCGCCTCGAGCGCCAGCGCTCGCACCTGTCGATCGATCTGGACGCTGGACGAGGCCGGTTCAAAGCGCGGGCTGGTCAGCACCGGTAGCTGCGTGGCGCTCAGTGGGTAGTCGCACTCATGCGAGCGTCCCACCAACTCCGATTCCGCGCCCAACGCGCAAACGATCTCCGTCGCGCTGGGCAGCAGAGAAACGATTCGATTCATCCAGAACCTCTCAATCCGACAACGGCTCGATCTCCTGGCTCTGACCCGTATTCCACGACTCCCAGACAGCGTCCGTAAAACGCATGTAGCGCACGCCATCGGCGAAGTTGGTCAGCGTGACCGGCGCGCCATCACGGACCGAGCGCATGAAGTCGTATTCAACCTGCCAGTCGTGGGCCGTACCTGGATCGGGCTGGATTGATTGCAGTTCTTCACCATGCCGAGCCCATTCGCCAGTGTCGCCGAAGCGCCAGTGCAAGCGGCCCTCCGAACCGTAGATGTCGATGCTCGGTGGCTGCGGCGCGCCCGCCGTCACGGCGCTGACGCGGTAGGTGCAGCGCGCCCCGTTCGCCATATCGGCGAAGATGCCCAGGCTGTCGGGGATGACGATCTGATAACGCTCACCGGTTTCTTCATCCACACGGGAAGGAACAATGGTCCGTGCATGCGCAGTCACCCGAGTGGTATCGCCCAGCCAACGCTGGATCGTCTCGTTGAAGATGCCGAGCTGCATCATGTTGTGGCCCGAGTAGTCGCTGCGATGTCGCCAATGCAATGGCGCGCTCTCGTCAAGCCCTGAGCCGTTGAGCAGCGTGAGATGCACCTCGATGAGGCTGCCCAGCGAGCCGTCGGCGCAGAGTCGCTTGATCGTCTGGCCCAGACGGAAATCGAACGGCGCCGGCACCAGCTGCGCGACGAGGTTCGGGTGGGCCCGATCGAGCGCCAGCATCGCCTCCGCCTCCGTGGCGTTCGATGCCATGCGCGCCTCACAGAGCACGTGCTTGCCCGCCTCCAGCGCTGCCTTGGTGTATTCCAGATGTTTGTATGGCCAGGTGCCGATGCTGACCGCGTCCACTGCGGGATCGGCCAGCAGTGCCTCCACCGACTCCGAGACGTTG
>RKRS01000032.1 GCA_007571275.1 Dehalococcoidia bacterium | reverse complement strand
ACCTACTGCGGCGGCGGCATCGCCGCCTCGAACGACGCGCTCGTGCTCTCACTGCTGGGCTACGACAACGTCGCGGTGTATGACGCCTCGATGTCGGAGTACGCCGCAGATCCATCGCGCCCGCTGGAAGTGGATTGATCCGGCGGAGGCGCTGGGTGTTCCTGACGCGCTGAACAGCGCTCAGGCCAGATCGAAGCGGTCGAGGTTCATCACCTTGTTCCAGGCCGCGATGAAGTCGCGGACGAACTTGGCCTCGGCGTCGTCCGATCCATAGACCTCCGCCAACGCGCGGAGCTCGGAGTGGAACCCGAAGACGAGGTCGACCCGAGTCGCCGTCCACTTCTGGTCGCCGCTCTGCCGATCACGTCCTGCGAACACATCGGCGTCATCAGAGGTCGCGCTCCACTCGGTATGCGGGTCGAGCAGATTGACGAAGAATTCGTTACTCAACACGCCCGGGCGGTCGGTGAGGACGCCGTGCGCCGAGCGACCGGCGTTCGCGTCCAGGACGCGCATACCACCGACCAGCACCGTCATCTCGGGCGGGCTGAGCGTGAGCAGCTCGGCGCGCTCGATCAGAAGCGCTTCAGCGCTGCGCTGCTTCCAGGCCGGCAGCGACGCGCGACGGTAGTTGCGGAAGCCATCGGCGAGCGGTTCGAGTACCGCGAACGATTCCGCGTCGGTCCATTCCTCGGATGCGTCGGTGCGACCCGGCGTGAATGGGACGGCCAGGTCGTAACCAGCCTCGCGGGCGGCCTGCTCGACCGCAGCGCAGCCCGCCAGGACGATCAGGTCAGCGAGCGAGACGCGCTTGTCGTCGCTACGCGAGGCGTTGAATGTTGTCTGGATGCCCTCCAGCGTCTCGATCACGCTGCTCAGCTCGGACGGGTCGTTGACCTCCCAATGGCGCTGTGGATCGAGGCGAACCCGAGCGCCATTCGCGCCGCCGCGTTTGTCGGTGCCGCGGAATGACGCCGCCGAGGCCCAGGCGGTCGCCACGAGTTGCGAGCCTGACAGCCCGGAGTCAAGCACGGTCGCCTTGAGTGAAGCGATTTCTGCGTCCTCAATGAGCGCGTGGTCAAGCTCGGGGACGGGGTCCTGCCAGAGCAACGGCTCGGACGGCGTCAGTGGGCCGAGATAGCGGCTGCGCGGCCCCATGTCGCGGTGGAGCAGTTTGAACCAGGCGCGGGCGAACGCATCCTCGAGCTGGCTCGGGTCTTCGTAGAAGCGCTGCGCGATCGGCGCATAGAGCGGGTCTTCGCGCAGCGCGAGATCGGTGGT
Source organism: Dehalococcoidia bacterium (assembly GCA_007571275.1). GTDB lineage: Bacteria > Chloroflexota > Dehalococcoidia > Bin125 > Bin125 > Bin125. The sequence continues at coordinate 4,023 of RKRS01000032.1, read as the reverse complement.
CAACATCATCGGCGCGTGGCGCTGGCGCGGATCGTGCGCATCAGGCACGGTCGCGACCGCCGCCGCATCCCTGGGCGCGTACTGCCACTTCCCGGCCGGGCTCTTGATCAGCTCCCATTCGTGCTGGAAGAGGTTCTCGAGGAATCCATTGTCCCACTGGGTCGGCTGATCGGTCCAGGCGCCCTCGATGCCGCTCGTGATCGTGTCCACTCCGGCGCCGGAGGCGTGGCTGTTGCGCCAGCCGAATCCCTGCTGCTCCAGACTCGCGCCTTCCGGCTCCGGACCAACATGCGCTTCAGGCGCGGCGCCGTGCGCTTTGCCGAAGGTGTGTCCGCCGACGATCAGCGCAACCGTCTCCTCGTCGTTCATCGCCATGCGGCTGAAGGTCCGACGGATGTACCCGGCCGCGGCAAGCGGGTTGGGCTCGCCATTGGGTCCCTCGGGATTGACGTAGATCAAGCCCATGTGGTCCGCGCCGAATTGCTCATCGAGCACGCCATCGGCATCGTGGCGCTGGTCACCCAGCCACTCTTCCTCAACCCCCCAGTCCGTTTCGTCCGCTTCCCAGGTATCCGGGCGTCCAAAGGCGAAGCCAAACGTCTTGAAGCCCATCGACTCGAGCGCGCAGTTGCCGGCGAAGATGAGCAGATCGGACCAGGAAATCTGTCGGCCGTACTTCTGCTTGACCGGCCAGAGCAAGCGCCGCGCCTTGTCCAGGTTGGCGTTGTCGGGCCAACTGTTGAGCGGCGCGAAGCGCTGCTGGCCAGCGCCGCCGCCGCCGCGTCCGTCACTAATCCGATAGGTGCCAGCCGCGTGCCAGGTCATGCGGATAAAGAGCGGTCCATAGTGACCATAGTCAGCCGGCCACCAGTCTTGCGAGGTGGTCATCACCGCTTCGACGTCCTGCCGCAGTGCATCGACATCGAGCGTGCTCAGCGCGTCAGCGTAGCTGTACGCATCATCGGTCGGATCGGAGGCGGGGGAATTGCGGCGCAAGGCCTTGAGGTTGACCTGCTCCGGCCACCAGTCCGCGTTCGTGGTCACGTCGTCGGTCCCTTCAGCGGCGCGTGAGCGCGTCTGATCGAGCGCCGAACGCCGAGTGTTCCAGATTGATATTCGCGGCGTACTGACGGCGCTTCAGTTGTCGCGCCGCCAAGTCAGCTTATCACCGAGCATTGCGACGACAGGCCGCGTCGCGATGCGTCCAATGGCTCAGGTGTTACCGCGTTTGATGAACGCGACGGTTTCTTCGATGAAGCGCTGTGGCTCAGAGAATGGCGGCGCGTGGCCTGACTCCTCGAATGTGACCAGCCTCGCATCGGGAATCTCACGGGCCATAAACTCAGCCGCCGCGTGTGGGGCGATCGGGTCGTGGCGACCATGAAAGATCCCGACCGGGATGTCGATCTCAGGCAACACGAACTCCAGATCGCAGCTCGCCCGCGAGGCCTGTGAGCCTTCCCAGCAGGCCTCAGTCGAGGAGTGGAACTGCTGACCCCAGACCTCACGCGGCGGCGCTTCCTGGTTCGGCGGCGTCAATGGTTGACCGCCAAAGTTGGGCGAGGGCGGCCCGCCGACGAGGATCGCCTGCGCCACCCGATCTGATCCGTGTCGATGCAGATAGGCCAACGTGGTGCGCACCCCTAGCGACCAGCCCATCATCGTGATCTCGCGGTAGCCGCGCTGCTCGATGAACGCAGCCTGATCATCGGCAAACTGCTCAATGCTGTACGCAGACGGATCATCGGGCGATTCCGAGGGCGGTCGACCCCGATGGTTGAGCGCCGCGCAACGGAAGCGGTCGGACAGCGCGCCGATCAGATCGGCCCACAGCGAGGCATTGCCCTGCGTGCCATGCACGAAGACGATTGTCGGCGCATTCGGGTCATCGGGGCCCTGCTCGTGGTAGAACAGCTGTAGACCGTTGATGTCAGTGAAGGGCATAGGGCGGCGTTTCGTTAGGATTCCAGTGGCTGCAGATTGAGAGCATGCTATGACCTACATCTGGGAGTTGGAGACGCCTGCCCTGCTGGTGGATATCGATGCCCTGGAACACAACGCACGATTGATGGCGAATCGATCAGCCGACGCGGGGATCGCCTGGCGGCCGCATGTGAAGGCGTGTAAAGCGCCGTCGATGGCGCTCCGGCTGATCGAGGCCGGCGCGGTTGGGATTACCTGCGCCAAGGCGTCAGAAGCGCTGGTCATGGCCGAAGCCGGCGTCGGCGACATCCTGATCGCCAATGAGGTAGTCGGCGCGCAGAAAGTGGCGCGGCTGATCGACGTGGCGCGCCTGGCGAAACTGTGCGTAGCGGTTGACGACCCTGCCAATATCCGCGAGATTTCCGCAGCCGCCGACGCAGCTGGCGTGACGATTGATCTGCTGGTCGACATCGATGTCAATCTGCACCGTTGCGGCGTCAGCCCAGCGGAAGCGCCATCGCTGTGTGCGCTGATCGCCGACTTGCCCGGTGTCCAGCTACGCGGACTGATGGGCTATGAGGGTCACGTGATGCACTTGCCCGATGCGGAGAAGGAACGCGAGACGGCTGCGTCGGCTGCGATCATCGCTCAGGCGTATGAGCGATGCACGGCGGATGGGTATGCGATCGGCGTACGCTCAGGCGGCGGCAGCGGCAACTATCGCTACGTGCTCTCGCAAGGCGCACTGACCGAACTCCAGGCCGGCGGCGCTGCGCTCATGGACCTCACGTACGAACAGATGGGTGTTGAAGGACACCGTCAGGCGCTCAGCCTGATCTGCCAGATCGTCTCGGCAACCGACGCCGGGCGAGCCGCCGGCGACGCCGGCTGGAAAGCGACCGGCCGCCATACCGGTTTACCGTCCGTCGTCAAACCGCAGGGTTGGCAATGCGTCGGATTGAGCGCCGAGCACACGCATCTCTCGCGGGATGGCGGGGAGCCACTGCGAATTGGCGATCGGGTCGAACTGATCCCGCATTACTCGGACAGCACGGTCCTGCTCCATCGCACGCTGTACGCGCACCGCGCCGGCGTTGTCGAAGAAGCATGGGCGATCAGCGGCGCCGGCGCATTGCAGTAAGACGCAGTCAGACAGCCGTCGAGGAATCGGGTATCGGCTGAACGCGCGAGGCTTGCGATACCCTTCGATTGCTGAGCGGGAGGGAGCGCTGACCGATGTTGTTGACGCCGTATCGCGTGTTGGACTTGACCGACCAGCGCGGCATGCTGACTGGCCAGATCCTGGCCGACCTGGGCGCCGAAACCATCAAGGTGGAGCCGCTCGGCGGAGAAGGCACGCGGCGGTTGCTCGCCAACGATCCGCGCTACTCCATCGACGGCATGGGCGCGTACTTCCTCACCCTTAACCGCAACAAGAAAAGCATCGCCATCGACCTGAAGAAAGCGCGCGGACAAAAGCTCTTCTACCGACTGGTGGGCGTTTCCGACATCGTCATCAGCAACTTCGCTCCGGGCGTGCTCGAACGCCTGGGCGCCGACTACGCATCGCTGGCCGCCGTCAATCCCCGCATCATCGCCTGCGCGGTCACCGGATTCGGCTTGAACGGTCCCGGCCACCGGCGCCCGGCCTTCGATCAGGTCGCCCAGGCCACCGGCGGCGGCATGTCCATCACGGGGCCGGACAAGGAGCATCCCGTGCGCGCCGGCATTCCCATCGGCGACCTGGGCGGCGGCATGTTCGGCGTGATGGGCATCCTCGCGGCCCTCTACGAACGCGAACGCAGCGGCCAGGGCCAGGAAGTGGACATCTCCATGCTCGACGGGCAGATCTCGATGCTCAACTACATGGCGACCATGCGCTTCCTCTCCGGCGAGGACCCCTGGCCGATCGGCAACTCCCACTTCGTGCATGTCCCCTACGACACCTTCGCCTGCGCTGACGGATTCATCGTCATCGCCGTCATCACGGACAACTTCTGGCAGAACCTCAAGGGAGTCCTCGGCTGCGATGATCTGGACAAGCCGGAATATGACCGGCAGCCCGGCCGCTGGCGCGATCGCGAATTCATCGGGCGGCGG
>RKRS01000208.1 GCA_007571275.1 Dehalococcoidia bacterium | reverse complement strand
GCTGTTGGTCTGTCCAAGCGGCTCGAACACCGCCCGTTGCAACTGTCCGGCGGCGAGCGCCAGCGAGTGGCCATTGCCCGAGCCCTGGCAAACGAACCCGATGTGATCCTGGCAGATGAACCGACCGGCAATCTGGACTCCCAGACCGGGCGAGAGATCGTCAAGCTGCTTGAAGACCTTAATCGCGCGGGACAGACGATCGTCATGGTGACCCACAATCTTGAGATCGCCCGACGAGCCTCGCGTCTGTTTCTGATGCGGGACGGTCAGATCGACGAGGTTGACTCAAGCGACCCGCGAGCGCTGAGTTAGCCTTTACCCTGCGACTGACGTTGCAATGAACATGGGCTGATGCGCTTCGGAGGCCTCGTGGCGGAGTATCAGGATCAGGCAGCTGCTGGGGACGCGCCTGTTCCCGACTTTTGGCCCGAAGCGCTGGAAGTCATCAAGAGCGCTCCGATCTGCTTGTTGGCGACGGCGCGTGGCCGTCAGCCACACGTCCGCCCGGTGATCCCTGCATACGTTGGCATGGACGCCTACGTGCTGACTGGCGTCGGAACACCCAAACTGCTGCAGATTCGCGGTAACGACCTGGTCGAACTGCTGCATTGGAGCGTAGATTTTCGACATCTCAACCTGGCTGGAGTGGCCACAATCACTGAAGACATTGACGCGATCTCCGAAGTAGCGCCGCACTTTCCCTATGCCGTCGATGATTTCTTCGGGCCGGACATTCGCGCGCCCGCCCTGATCAAAATCTCGCTGCGGCGGGTATCGATTACTACATTCAACGACATCATCGCGGACAAACGACCACGTGTCTGGCGGTCGCCAGACTGACATCACTCAATCAGCCACGGAGACGAGGAGAGGATTCTCATATGCGTATCACCTTGATTGGACAGGCGCCGTTCGGCGCCGCCGTGTTCGAGCGGTTGGTTGAGGACGGGCACGAGATCGTCGGCGTGTTCACACCACCCGAGCGCTCAGGTGGTCGGCCCGATCCGTTGGCGCAGGCAGCCCGCGATGCCGGCATCACGCTGGTGCAGCCACGTCGTTGGCAGCGTCGTGGCGTCGTCGATGAGGAAGTGATCGCTCAATATGAGGCGACGAATCCTGACCTGAACGTCATGGCGTTCGTCACCCAGATCATTCCGACGCAGGTGCTGGAGTTCCCGCCGCTGAAGACGATCCAGTACCATCCGTCGATTCTGCCCAAGCACCGCGGCAGATCAGCGATCAACCACGCAATCCTGCAGGGCGACACGATGACCGGCGTCACGATCTTCTGGGTTGACGAAGGAATCGACACTGGCCCAATCCTGCTGCAGCGTTCCTGCCCGATTGGTCCCGACGCGACGATCAACGAGGTGTACCGCGAGCACCTCTTCCCGTTGGGCGTGGAGACGATGTCGGAGGCGGTGAGTCTGGTCGAGGCGGGCCAAGCGCCTCGGCACGCTCAGAACGAAGGCGACATGACCTACGAAGGTCCCTGGGAAGGCGACATCGCGCGAATCGATTGGTCGCAAGACGCACAGACCATACATAACTTCATTCGCGGTTCAGACCGAGCGCCCGGCGCCTGGGGCGAGATCGCTGGCGAGCGGGTGACGCTATTGGGTTCCACCAGATCCGATTACTCAGGCGGCGCTGCTGGTGAAGTTGCCGTGATCGACGCCGAGGGTATGACGATCGTCTGTGGTGATGGAGAGTCGATTCGGATCAGCACATTGGCCATCGGCCGTGCCCGACAGCCGGCGCAGGAGTGGGCCTCGGCGCGCGGAGTCGAGGTCGGCGCAGTGTTTGCGCCGTCGCCCTCCGAGTAGGGACTGACCTGACTAGGTCATGTCCTGCACGCGCTTGCCCGAGTCAACGAGCGGCGCGAAGCGGGTCTTGCTGAGCGGATCGTTGCGAGATGCTTTGTCCCAGGCGGCGTCGACCATCTTGGCGTACTTGGGATGCATCTCGCGCATCTTGGTGTTTTCATCCTTGATGAAGGCGGAACGGGCGATCAGCCGCTCCACCTGCTGGACGTCGGAGTCGCACGCATCGCAGGGCGGTGGGGGTGCATCAAACTTGCGGGTGAAGTGTTCCCATTCCTTGCCACAGGCTCGGCAAGCGTATTGGTAGATGGGCATGACTGGCTCCTGGCGGCGTCGGCAATGGATCTCTTTCTCTGCCACGATGGTACGATCTTGGTATAACTACCGCACCTGATCGGCGGGAAAGATGGAGGCGAATCGTGTACGGACTGCGCACGATGTTCCTCGTTGTGCTGATGGCCGGGCTGATGATGGTCGTGGGCTTGGCAGTAGCAGGGGAAATCGGCCTGATCGTGATGGCCGTAATCGCGCTGGGCATCAACCTCTACAGCTACTACAACTCGCACTCGATGGTGCCGAAGATGATGGGCGGCCGCCTGGTCACGGCAGCCGAGGCCCCGGAGCTATACCGCATCGTCGAACGCGCTGCCTGTCAGGCGAAGATGCCGTTCAAGCAAGACCAATTGTCGCAATTCACCATTGAGCACCTTGAGGCCCGATGCAACGGCCATTGTCGACCAGACGACTGCCCGCGCCATATGCCCTCGGTCTATGTGATCGACACGCCAATCCCCAACGCCTTCGCGACCGGACGTCACCCAAAGCACTCGGCGGTGGCGGCTACAACCGGCATCATGGGCCTGCTGACTCAACGAGAGCTTGCCGGTGTGATGGCTCACGAACTGGCGCACGTGACCAATCGCGACACCCTGTGGTCAACGATTGTCGCCTCAATGGCGATGGTGATCTCATTCATCGGCATGCTGGCGCAATGGGCGCTCTTCATGGCCTTCCTGTTCGGCGGCTTCGGCAATCAAGATGAAGAAGGCGGCGGCGCAGGACATCTCGCGGGAGCGCTAATCGTGGCGATCATCGCGCCCTTCATTGCGGTGCTGATCCAGATGGCGGTCAGCCGACAGCGCGAGCTGAAGGCGGACGACACTGGCGCGCGTCGTTGCGGCGATCCCCAGGCGTTGGCCTACGGACTGCTTAAGCTGGAAGCCGGCGTGAAGACGCCAGAGTCTCGCTACGCCGCGGAAGAGATGAAAACCGCGGAAGCGGCGAATCACATGTTCATTGTGAATCCGCTCGCGGGCGGCGCCGGTCGCTGGTTCTCGACTCACCCACCGACCGAGCAGCGAGTTGAGCGGCTACGGAAGATCGGCGAGGAAATCGGCCGCCCCTTCTAGTGGCTGGCGACGGCGACTCGCAAATCGATGAGGCGGTCAAGGCAGAGCTGCTCCTCGCCGAGGCGCGTTGGCGTCGGGGCGATCAGCGGCTGCGTCATGACGCGCTCAACCAACGGCTCGGGACCTTATTCGCGCTCAATTTCGCTGTGCTCGCGATTCTGGGGGCGTCGATTCGATTCGGTGTCGAGGCCATTACCCGGATACCTGGAGTTCTTCGGCTACACGACGTTGTTCATGCTGACCGTTAATGTGCATCTGCTCATCTGGGCATACCGGCTGGGATTCTCCAGTCGTCGACCTGATCTTGAACATCTGGAAACCCTCAGCAGCAATGTCGACGCAACGATTCTCCGGTTGTGGGTGGCCAGGGAAATTAGGCTCGCCCTGGAAGTCAACGAGAACAGGCTGCAGAACAAAGCGACCTGGATTACCAGAGCGATGAGATCATCGCTCTTCACCGTGATCATGGTGGCTGCGATGACCGCACTGTTCTTGCGATTCTCTGTTTAGCACTCTGGTGACGACGGTTAGTCACTGTGGAGAGCGGGCCTCAACAAGAGGATTTTTCAGCGCGGGTGGGGACAGATCCCCAGAGGAGTAGCTGTACATAGCGCAAGCTCGTCGCTAGGGAGATCGATAGACGATCGAAAAGGAAGTAAGCCTATCTTCAGGCGCTCTTGATCCGATCCACCTGAGCGCGCAAGCCGTTGTTGGCTGAACTGGACAAGCCAACCAGCGCCCTGCAGCCCGGCCACCAACCTGGAATCATGGATTCTTGCCCGTACAAACCCGAAGGACCGCACCCAATATCCGTGACGACATATACCGCCCAGGCGGCGGCAGTGTGGTGTCTCGACGTTCAGCGTGCTTTGTGGCAGATTCTGACTGTGACATCTGTGATTTCCTCAGGAAATGATATCAGCCCTCCGTGGTCGGCTGGTTCGCGAGAATTTCCCTGAGCGATTTGACCTCGGACTGGAGCGTCTTTAACTCTGCGAGTATCTGCTCCTGTTCCTTGTCCTGTTCCTGTTCGACGAACCAGGCGGCGATGGTGGCGGTCACCATACCGAGCAACGCGAATCCAAGCAGGGTGACAATCGCGCCCACGATTCTGCCCCAGACCGTAACTGCTTCCTTCACGCCATCGCCGGTCGCCATCGTGTGTAGCGTCCACCAGAGCGCTGAGTCCCAGCTGGCGACCTCGCCTCCACTCCCGTGCTCGGCCACCCAGATAGCAGCGGTCGCTCCCAATATGATCGCCAGAGCGAGCACGACCGTGCCGCGGGCGCCCCGGCGGTCCAACAGTCGCCAGATTCTGGCGACGACCACCATGGCTCGCAACAGCCGCAGAGGTCGCAGGAAGGGGACAACAACGATCAGGACGTCGATCCAGTTATGCCGCAAGAACGACTTGCGGTTCTCGGCGAGCCAGATTCGAACGGCGAGATCGAACGAAAAGACAGCCCAGATTCCCCACTCGGTATAGGTAAACGCGCGCCTGACTTCCTCAGTCAATGTCGTGAGCGACGGGAGCAACAGCAGCGGCAGCATGACGCTGGCCAGAATCAGCAGCAGGAGATTGGTACGCTGTTCCCAGTGTTCGAGCAGCTCGTCGGAACGACCAGCTTTCAGTTGGCCCAGTACGGTCACCACCGAACCCACCTGGCGAAGTGACGACATCTCAGCTACACCTCGAGACCTGCGCTTAACGAAGACTTGACTTCATCTCTTCCCAGGCAGAGCGCGCGTCTTCAACCGATCCTTCGTCCTCGATCGTTGAGATGTCGCCGGGGTCAGTGTCCAGAGTCACTGCCTTCAGTACGCGACGCATGATCTTGCCGGAACGGGTCTTGGGCAGGGCGTCGACAAAATTGAGCTCGCCAATCACGGCAACCGGACCAAGCTCGCCACGGATGGTCTGGAGAATTTCCGCTTTCAGCTCGTCGCCAGGCTCGTAACCGGCCTTGAGGACGACAAAGGCAGAAATGACCTCGCCACGTAGTTCGTCTGGACGACCGGTGACGCCAGCCTCGGCAGCGCCAGCGTGACGCAGGATCGCCGATTCTACCTCGATCGTGCCG
>RKRS01000095.1 GCA_007571275.1 Dehalococcoidia bacterium | reverse complement strand
CGTCGTGGCGGCGGAGGATACGCAGATCGGCCATCCTGGTCTGCGTTTCGCCGGCTCGCGCACCTCGGCGATTCTGCCGCTGCTGACCAACATGCGCAAGGCGAAAGAGCTGTTCTACACCGGCGACCCGATCCGCGCGACGCAGGCGGCCGAGTTGAACCTGATCAACTACGCGGTACCGCGCGATGAGCTGGAAGAGAAGACCCTCGCGCTCGCCGAGCGCGTCTCCAATCTACCCGCCGACCACCTGGCGCAACTCAAGGTGCACGTCAACCGCTTCTACGAGAACATGGGCATCTACTCGTCGTTGCGCTCGTCGACCGATCTCGACGCCGTCGGCACGTTCACGTCGCAGCACTACGAATGGTCACGGCGGATGCGGGACGAAGGTCTCAAGGGCGCGCTGGCCTGGCGCGACGGTCCCTTCGGCGACTACTCGCAAGCGCCGCGTAACCGCTAGCGCCGCGCGTGGCGGCGTCGGCGCTCACCTTCGTCGGCATTGATCTGGCCTGGGCCGGCCGCAACCCGAGCGGGATCTGCTGGCTCGAGGGCAGCTCGCCCGATCAGCTGCGCTGCACCCGCCTTGAGGCTGTCGTGCGCAGCACGCAGGACCTCGCGGGCGAGCTGTCCGCCGTCGAGGGCGCGGTCGTCACGGCGATCGACGCGCCGCTGCTGTATTCCCCGGAGCGCTGGGTGGAGCGCGAGATTGCACGTCGCTTCGCTCGCTACAAGGCCTCGGCCCATCAGGCGCACCACGCCGTCCGACAGGGTTACACGGCCGGCATCGATCTGGCGGTCGCGTTGGAACAGCGTGGCTTCACGCTTGATCCGACGCCCCTGCTGCACTGCGACCGCGGTGGTCGGTTTGCGGTCGAGGTCTACCCGCACACGGTTCACATACGTCTCTTCGGACTTGCCCAGCGGCTGTTGTACAAGAAGGGGCGTGTCGCCGATCGACAGCGAGGCATGCTGGAGTACCAGGGCTATCTACGAACACTGATTCAGCGCGAAGCGCCGGGCGTGCTCGAGTCTGACGCCGTCAGCAGCGCGCTCAGCGCCGAGACGGCGCAGGCTGCGCGGGGCGCGGCGCTCAAACGGCTCGATGACACGTTGGATGGGCTGACCTGCGCGCTCACAGCCTGGTTGATCTGGAAACAGCCCGAGCGCTGGGAAATGATCGGCGATCTGAGCGGGTACATCGTCGCACCCCGCGCCACTGATGCGTAGGCGTCGCCGCTTCGCGCCAACGGGTTCAGGCTGGGTAGTCAGGATGCGATTTGAGCGTCTGAATCTGTGCGGTGTGGTCGTGGTCGTGAAACTCCTGGAACAGTGGCCAGGCCATCGACGGTAGCTCGCCGAAGAAGGCGTGCGGGACGGTCGTTTCGTTGTTGATGGCGTCAGGAAAGGCATTGCCGACGCTGAGCAGGCGCTCGCTGACGCGGGTCACCTGAGCGCGCAAGTCATCAACGTCAGAGGGCGGGGCTACGATCTGGCCGGGCGGCCCCTTGACGACGGTGCGTCCATTGGCCGTCGCGGCGATGATCTCCGCGATATTGGGCGACGCCGTGATCACGTGTCGCATGATCTCGGCGATGCTCCAGGTACCCTCATCAGCGGCGTCGATCGCGCCGTGCGGCGTCCAGTCGGCCTGCGCCTGGTTCACATCCTGCAGCGCGTCGATCAGCGCGAACCGCGCATTGGCCATGCGCAACCAGATCTGACCCCACGACAATGATGCCGCGCCGTCGAGAAACTCGGCGCGTTTGCGTTGGGCGAATTCGGCGAACCTGCGATCAGCCACGTTGATCAGCCGCCTTCCATGCTCCGGTGCGGACGCTCGCTAACGAAACTCTGGCGCGATCTCCTCGATGAAGCGATCCATCTGCTCGGTGCGCTGGAAGGCGTTGGAGCCCAGCGTGAAGTCAGGGATGATGAGTTCATCGACGCCGGCGTCGATGTAGGCCTGGACAGTCTGCTTGATCTCGTCGTTCGAGCCTCCCAGTACCGGTCGGCCACTGGCGCGGGCGGGGCCGAGCACGTTCTGGTTGTCGGTCATCATCAACAGGGTGCAGGCCGAACGCTGAATCTCGGTCGGGTCGCGCCGCACGTCGCGGCAGTGCGCATCGAGCACCGACTGTTTGTGCGCCAACACCTCGGGCGTGCCCCAGACGTTCCATTCGTTCGCGTACTGCGCGGTAATGCGCAGGGTGCGCTTCTCGCCGCCACCACCGATCATCAGCGGCAGCGGCGTCTGGATCGGCTTGGGTTCCAGCGGCGCGTCGACCAGTTGGTAATGCTCACCGGTGAAGTTGGTCTTCTGATAGCGGAACATCTCGGTGAGCAGCTGACAGGCTTCCTCGAAACGATCCATTCGCTCCTTCAGGGCGCCGAAGTGGATGCCGTAGGCGTGATGCTCATTCTCCTGCCAGGCGGCGCCCAGCCCGAGGATGAATCGTCCACCCGAGATGATGTCGATCTGCGCCGCCATCTTGGCGGTCACGGTGGGATGTCGATAGGTATTGCCGGCAACCATGTGACCCAGCTTGACGCGGGGAATCCGCGCGGCGAAGGCGGCGAGCGTGGTCCAGGACTCATGCACGAGTCCGTCCGAGGCGTCCTCGCCGACTGGCTTGTTGGGCATGAAATGGTCAGCGAACCAGACCCGATCCCAGCCGCTGCGCTCAGCGTGACGGGCGACGGTCAGCACCTCCGCCCACGGATTGGAAGCTCCTGGCCAGAAGCCAAAACGCATGATGTCGTTCCTTCCTACTGTTTCCATATTCCATAGAGGCGAGATTCGCCTGGTCGTGCGCTTGCTAGCAGGCTAGCGAACGGTCAGCGTCGTACATAACCTGAGGGCAGCGCGGTTACGAGATCGCAACCACCAGCGGCTGGTTTGAGCGCGTAGCATGGTGCTGGCGGATTGCGGGTGGTCGCGACGACTGCTGCGTTCATGGCCCTCCAGCGACTTGGTTCAGCAAGCAATGACGCGTTGAGAGGCCAGCCCATGCGCACCCTGTTGGTCGTCGAGGATGAGCGGCCGTTGGCCGAAACGCTGCGGTTCAATCTCGAAATGGAGGGGTATCGGGTCCGCACTGCCGAGGACGGAATCGAGGGGCTCTCCATGGCCCGCGCCCTGCAGCCCGATCTCGTCTTGCTCGATCTGATGCTGCCCAGACTGGATGGGCTGGATGTGCTGCGCGGCATCCGTGAGCACTCGCAGGCGCCGGTGCTCCTCTTGACGGCGCGCACGTCGGAAGCCGACCGCGTCAAGGGACTCGACCTCGGCGCCGACGATTACATCACCAAACCGTTCTCGCTGGCCGAGCTCAAAGCCAGGGTACGCGTGCACCTGCGCCGCAAGCAGGACGTCTCGGTCGAGACGCACGAGCTGACGTTTGGCGAGTTCAAGCTCGATCTGAATCGCCGCCTATTGACCAGGAATGGTGAACCGATCGCGCTACGGCCCAAAGAGTACGAACTGCTCGCCTACATGGCGCAGCGTGATGGGCGTGCCTTCACCCGAGATCGGTTGCTCAATGATGTCTGGGATATCTCGTTCGCCGGCGGGACGCGCACGGTCGACGTCCATGTCCGCTGGCTGCGCAAGAAGATCGAACAGCCGGACGGTCCGCCGCGCCACCTGATCACGGTGCGGGGAGCGGGGTACCGATTCGAGCGCTAGCGTGCGTACGGTCGCCATCGGAGTTATCGGGCTACTGCTGGGCGTTGGGCTGCTCGCATCCGAACTGTCGTGGATCGGCGGAGCGCTGGCGCTGCTCGCCGGTGTGGTCCTCATTGCCCTCGGACTGACGGCCGCCCAACGCGGCCTCGTCACACTGCGCGCGCGAGCCGCCAGGCAAGCGTTGACGGCCGAGACCTTGCAGGATTCACTGTCTGCGCGGACGGCGGAACGCGACCAGCTGGAACGCGCGCTCGCTTCGACCGGAGACATCGTGATCGCGCTCGATCGCGACCGCCGCATTCGATACGTCAATCCCGTCGCTGAGCGGATGCTGAATTCGGAAGACCGCGAATTGAGCGGCGCGCCATTGCTCGATGCGGTCGAAGATCCCGATCTCTACCACGCCGTTCGCCTCGCGGTCGATGATGGAACGCCGGCCGTGATGGTCGTACTGCACGCCGGCCGACGCTATCGCACCGTGGTAGCGCCGGTCTCGTCGATTGCGCAGTCGGGACCGTGGTCGGTGGTGCTGGCCATGCACGACCTGTCGGACCTGTATGAGGCCGAGCTTGCGCGACGCGACTTCTTCATCAACGCCTCGCATGAATTGCGCACGCCATTGGCGTCGATCTCGGCGGCGGCGGAAACCCTCGAATTTGCCCGCAAGCCAGCGGACGCCCAACGATTCCGCGAAATCATCCAGTCCGAAGCGGAGCGCATGAGGCAGCTCGTTGAGGAGATGCTCGCGCTGGCGCGGCTGGAGTCAGGTCTGACCGAACCAGAGATGGAAGTCGTGGAGATGGAATCGCTGCTGGCCGACGCAGTGGAGAGCATTCGTCCCCAGGCCGAGCGCGAGGGGCTGTCACTGCTCCACACAAGCCTCAATGGTTCCGGCGCCACGATGATCATGGCCGATCCCGAGCTGGTCGAGCGCGCTGTGCTCAACCTGCTGCACAACGCGGTGAAGTTCACCGATGCGGGCGGCGCGATCGAGGTGCTGTCGGAACTCGGCGATCCGTCCGATCCAGCGCCGATGGTCTGGATCCGCGTATCCGACACCGGGATCGGGATCGAGCCGGCTGAGCAGACTCGAATCTTCCAGCGTTTCTACCGGGTCGATCGCGCCCGCCAGTCAGGCGGCGGCACGGGACTGGGACTGGCCGTCGTCAGACATATCGCCGAGGTGCATGGAGGCAGCGTCTCTCTTCAGAGCACGCCCGGCGCAGGCTCGACGTTCGGTTTCAGCGTGCCACTTGCGCAACAGAGCTGATCCAGAACAGTGACCAATAACTCGCCCTTAACAGCGCGTTATCCACTTCGTTAACACGCAACTCCGCGCTCACTCGATCCTAGACATCGCCTGCTGCGGCGAGCGCTCAGGACGAGCGCGCCGTCATTCGTACTGTCGGCAGGAGCCAACGCCGGTGGTGAGCGAGAGGAGCGTGACGTCTTGGAGATAGCGCAATATCGGTTCGGCAGACTATCAGCGAGGATGTTATCGCTGTTGTTTGTCGCCCTACTGGCAGGAGCGATGCTGCTTGTCGCCTGTAGTGGTGACGGGACTCAGCAGCAGGCGGTCGCCGAGCAACCGCAGCAAGAGGCTGGCTCGTCATCCTCGACGCAGTCGAGTATGTCCAGCGATGACCAGG
>RKRS01000137.1 GCA_007571275.1 Dehalococcoidia bacterium | reverse complement strand
CTACCAACTGCAAGGCGTGGGCGACACAGATCTCTACCAGCTTTTCTGTGAGCGCTACAGCCACCTCGTACGGGAAGGCGGCCAGCTTGGCGTCGTCCTTCCGCGCTCTGCCTTCCTGACAAAGGGAGCTGGCGGATTCCGACGATGGCTCTTTGAGCACACAGCGCCTTCACGTTTCGATGTCATCCTGAACAACCGGAAATGGGCGTTTCCGATTCACCCGCAGTACACGATCACGCTCCTGACCATGCGCCGTCCGAGGGAGATGGCTGATTCCGTCGTTAGCATGACCGGGCCATCAGCCAGTCTGGAACAGTTCACGACGGCGATTGACGGCGGCGGCATCACGATGCCGGTCTCGGCGTTGGGCAGCGCTGGCATGGCGCCGCTGCTACCTGAACAACGACATGCGGACCTGCTCTCGAAGCTGCGGCAGGGGGTTGAGTTCGCTCAGTTGCGTAATCCCGAAATTTTAAAATCGAAAATTGGTGTTTCTGCTGCGTCGCATGTAACTCCGCATAGGGAACTAGATGCGACGCAGCAGAAACACCAATTTCGTCATTCTCTAGGACCTGGACGTTGGCCAGTATGGAACGGGGAGTCGTTCAGCCAGTACGACCCTCACGCGCGGGGGGTCGCCGGCTACTGCGAGCCGAATGAGATCCAGCCCTACCTGCAGGTGCGGCGCTCCCGCTCCCGCAAGTTTAAGAAGCTGTACTCCTCCGAGGTATTGGCCGACCCCGCCACCCATCCCGTCCACCGCAGCCGCAACGCCTTCCGTGATGTCACGAACCGGACTACCTCCCGCACTGTGATCGCCTGCCTGATCCCTCCCCGCACCCCGCTAACGAACAAGGCGCCTTACCTATTGTTCTCAGAAGACTGGAGTATGCAGTCACAGGCGGCCATGCTCGGGGTAATGAACTGCCTGCCCTTCGACTGGCTGGCCCGCCGCTATGTCGAGATCAACTTGAACTTCTACATCCTCGACATGCTCTGTTTCCCGCGTTGGGAATCCACCGACTGGCGGCGGATCGGCGACCTCGCGGCGCGGCTCTCTTGCGTCGATGAGCGTTTCGCCGACTTCGCCGCTGAAGCAGGCGTGGCGTACGGCGCCCTCACTGAACACGAGCGCGCCGTCATGCGGGCGGAGATCGACGCCCTCGTGGCTCAGGGATATGGGATCAGCGCCGACGAACTGGCCTTCCTCTGCACCGACTTCACCGAGGACGCCGTGCCCCGCTTCTACCGCGAACAGGTACTCGCCGTCTTCGAGTCGCTGTAGATTGTCAGAAGCGAGAGCGGATATGACGACCACTGAGACCAGACTGCTGACGGCTGCCGATCTGCTGCGGCTCGACGGCGAGGGCGTGCGCGGCGAACTGATTCGAGGGGTACTCTGCGAGACCATGGCTTCAGGGCAGCGGCACGGCATGATTGTGATGAACCTCGGCGGCGAGCTACGCGCTTTCGTCAAGCAGCGGCGGTTGGGCACGCTCGTCGCTTCCGACTCCGGCGTCTGGCTGGAGCGCGACCCCGACACCGTGCGCGAACCCGATATCGCCTTCACCTCGACCGAGCGGATGCCTTTGGGCGAAGCGGTCGACGGCTACGCCGAGGTGGTCCCCGATCTGGTTGTGGAGATCGCCTCGCCCAGCGACAGTCGGCGCGAGGTCCACGACAAGGCGCGGATGTGGCTCAGCCACGGCGTGCAGCTGGTCTGGGTCGTGCATCCCGAGACGCGCACGGTCGATGTGCACCGACCTGACGAGGCGGTTGCGACGTTGGGCGGCGAAGACGCGCTCGACGGCCTCGACGTGCTGCCCGGCTTCAGCTGCGCGCTGAGCGCCGTCTTCGACGCGTAGGCGGCCCGCCCGGTGGCTGCAGCTCACTTCGGCTCCTTCGAACTGATCGACAACGATGAGTACGGTCAGCACGGCGAGGCGCTGCGCTGGCTGGCCGACAACTACAGCGGCCCGCTTGCTGTCGCGACGGGCTACATCAGCCTCGACGGACTCGATGGCCTCGCCCGTGTCACTACAGAGCGCGGTGAGACGGTACGGCTCCTGATTGGCGCCGCGCCGGCGGAAGGATCATTGACCGGCCCGCCCACTGCCGTGGCGGTGCGAGATCGCTTTCAACACTCTGTCGACGCGCTTCGCCGCGAGCGAGACTTCTCGGGGTTTCCAGCCCCACGCCGAGCCGTCCTTGAGCGAGTGGCCGAGTTCATCGCGTCCGATGCCGTCGAGGTGCGGCGCTACGCTCAGCGCTTCCTGCACGGCAAGGCTTACATCCTGGGAATCCTCGATCAGTCTGGCGCGCTGCAGGGGCCGGGGGCGGCGCTCGTGACGTCGGCCAACCTCACGGCCGGGGGACTCGATACCAACCTCGAGCTGGGGATCGTGCACTATCAGCCCAACGTGGTGCGAAAGGCTCTCAAGTGGCACCAACGCCTCTGGGACGAGGCGGGCGACTTCAAGGCAGACTTGCTCGGCCTGCTCGCCCCGCCGCCGCTGGACGTCAGGCCCGAGGATGTCTTCCTGCGGGCGCTGATCGAGCGCTACGGCGACGAGCCGGATTCCGAAGCATCGGCGGACGGTCTGACCGCCTTCCAGCGCGACGGCGCCGCCCGCGCGCGGGCGATCATGGATCGCTACGGCGGCGTCCTCTATGCCGACGGCGTGGGTATGGGCAAGACGGAGATCGGCATCGATCTGATCAGGGAGCACGTCGAGGAGCACGGACACCACGTGCTCGTGATCGCCTCCGCCCAGCTGCGTGACAGCATGTGGCGGCCTCGCCTGGAGCAGGCGAATCTGCCCGCTCGGGTCGTCTCCTATCAGGAACTTGCCCAGGACGAACAGCTTGGCGGCGATCGGCCGGTGTTGAATGTGCCGATCGACACCTACCGCCTGGTCGTCGTCGATGAAGCGCACGCATACCGAAACGGCGACACCAGTTGGTATGGAGCGCTCTCTCGGGCGATGGGCGGGTCGGACAAACGGCTCTTGCTGCTCACGGCGACACCGGTCAACAATTCGCTGTGGGATCTGCACAGCTTGTTCCTGTTGTTCGGGCGCCACGACGCCGCCTTCGCCGGGCAACCGCTCGGTATTGCCAGTTTGCAGCAGTTTTTCCGAGATGCCGGCGCTTCCAACAATGGGACGGGCAGCGCCCAGCCGTCAGCTGAGCGGTTGTTTCCGTTGTTGGAGGCATTGACGGTCCGCCGCGACCGCGCCTTCATCCGCAAGCACTATGGCAATGAGCGCTTCGCCGATGGAACCGAGGTACGATTTCCTGAGCCACGCCTGGAGGAGCGGCGCTATCAGCTCGATCCGTCCTACCGCGAGATGGTGCGAGCGATCGAAACGCTCGTCGGTCCAGCGGCAGCGGGCAGCAAGCCGAACCCTGACGCACTCACGATGGCGCAGTATTGTCCCGCCACCTACCGCATCGAGGCGGGCGCGGAGGTTGCCCGTCAGGAGGCCCTGGCGGGCCTGATGCAGTCCCTCCTGCTCAAGCGGTTCGAGTCATCCTGGTACGCAGCCCTCAAGACAGTGAAGCGCATGCGGGCGCATGCATTGGGCCGCATCCGTTATCTGGAGTCAGAGAGCAGTGAACCGCTTCCTGAAGACGAGGAAGAGTATGACGAGATCGATGCCGTCGCGGCTGATCTGCGGGAGGAACCTGGGGACTGGGCGGATCCAGAGGGATTCCGGCCCGATCTGCTGACGGATCTGAGGAAAGACGCGGACACACTGGGCGAACTCGCTGCCAGGCTTACACAGTTTGAAAGCCAGCCTGATCCGAAGCTCGATGCGCTGCGCGCGGTGATGGCTGAGACGGAAGCGCAAAAGGTCGTCGTCTTTACGTCATTTCGGGACACAGCCGAGTATCTGCGGCGTGCATTCGAGAGCGACCCCACACTGCTCGGCGGGCGCAAGTGGGAGTCCGTCATTGGCGCCGGCACGGGCGAACACGAGCGGGCGCGGGCTCTCGACCGCTTCTGTCCAGAGCTGGCGGCGGTTCCGGGAGAAGCAGCGAGCCGTTACGGCGAGATCGACGTGCTGCTCAGTACCGACGTGCTCTCCGAGGGACAGAATCTCCAGCAGGCGCAGGCCGTGCTCTCTTACGATATGCCGTGGAACCCGCAGCGCGTCGTCCAGCGCAACGGCCGCGTGATCCGGCTCAAGAGCCCTCACCGAACCGTGCTGCTCTACACGCTGCTGCTCGAGGACAACGAACTCGACGAGCTCCTGGGCCTGGAGGACCGCTTGCAGGCCAAGATCCGGGCTGCCAATGCCTCGATGGGGATGGAGACTCCTGTGCTTGCCTCGGAAGCCAGCGTCCAGCGCATCTTCCAAGGCGAGCGCGCCTTCGTCGAGCGTCTCGTGAACAGGGACATCACGCTTCTGGATGAGGATGAAGGGGCCGGCGGCGCCGCTTTCGCAGGTGAGTACTACCGCGCGATCTATCAACGCGCTGTCCGTGAAGGTGAAGTAGAGCGTATGCGTTCCTTGCCCTGGGGTGTCGGCTCGGTGCTCGCCAGCGAGTCCGAGGGGGTGGACGAGCCGCTGGTGTTCTTTGCCTGTCGGACAAGCGGCAACCGCCGCTATTGGCGCATGGTGTCAGCCTCAGGCTCCATTGCTTCCCGCGATGATCTCCCCATGCTGCGCCTGATCGAGCCGAATGGTCAGGAGCTACTGGCGCTACCGGACGAGCTGGACCTCGAGCGGCTGTTCGACGTTGCCGCAGACGATATCTGCAAGGAGCACAACAGTCCGTCTCCTGCGCCTCTGCCGTCCAGCCAACGCTGGGGGCTTGAAGACATCCTCGGAGCAGCCAACGCCCCGGCGGGCAGCAAGTACAACGAAGCTGCTGATGTGTTGTCTGTTCCGCAAGGGCTACAGGTGCGCCGCGCGCTCTCGGGGCTGCGCCGCGAATATGGCGACGGCAAGATGAGCCTCGCCAACTGTGCTGGCGGCATCCTGGAGATTGTGGAGCGGTTCCGCTTGCGCCCAGTCCCCGCTCCGCCGCCGGCCTCGCCGATCACACCGGACGATCTCGGGGTCGTGTGCTATCAGGTAGTAATGCCTGCCAGCAGTTGAACGCAGGGCAGGGCGCTGGTTGCTGGACACATCGCTCAGTCGCAGGTGACCGCTGTCCGCAGGCTGGATCCCAAGTTACTCAACAGGCAGCTGCTCGCCATCCAGCATGGCTCACCGGGGCGCTTGGCAAGCCTGGCCAGACAGCGGTACCGTCTTCCATATCAGAATGTTAGTTCTCTATGTGGAGTGTGCGCCATGACCCTGTCAATGCCGATTCAACCGAGCAACGTTGCTCATGGGGGAGACGGAGTGCACATGTATGCCGGAGTTGACCGAGGCGGAAGAG
>RKRS01000104.1 GCA_007571275.1 Dehalococcoidia bacterium | reverse complement strand
AGCGGCATCCCAACGGCGGCGCGGTCGAGGGCGTTGATCACCCAGGCGTCCCAACCGACCAGATGCGCCAGGCAGTCACGGACACTCCAGGCGCCGATGACATTGGGGATATCGAACGCCTCCGCTGCCAATCCGGAGACGGCTTCCAGCATGCAGGTGCGGCCGTCGGTGCAGTCGATGACCTCGGACTTGATTTCAGCAACCATCGAAGGCTCCTCGCAGGCGCAGTGAACTGTGTCGTTCGGAGTGCGCGGTGGTTGCGGGGGACGTCGCAGCTAGACCCACGGCGTCTCCGCGAATCGCCAATGCGAACACAGACCGGGTATTGCGGACAGCGCTCGCGAACCTCGTCAATTGATTGTTAACCCTAGCAATTTACCCCAGAAGCTCCCTGCTGACTGCGACACAGATCAGAGTGCTCCGGGCGCCAAGCTTTCGGGCCGTAATTGCGGTGTAGTTGACCAATTCCAGCCCCACCAATAGCCTGAGGGCTCAGCGTGCGTCCGCGTGGCCGGTTGTCTTGAGGCAGTTGGTTAGAGGCGGTTGGACGGCGCCACAGCTGCGGGGACGCTTATCCACCATGCGCTCGATTGGACTCACCGGCGGGATTGCCTCGGGCAAATCCACCGTCGTTAACCAGCTGCGAGAACTCGGGGCGGCGACGATCGACGCCGATATCCTGGGACACCAGACCTATGAACCTGGTACCGAGACGTTCGCACAGGTCGTGGCCGCCTTCGGCGAGGACCTGGTCGCCGAAGACGGCACGATTGACCGCCGCAAGCTTGGTCCCAAGGTCTTTGGCCATCCCGACGGCATGAAGCGCCTGACCGACATCGTGTGGCCGGGCATTCGCGCGCTCGCCGAGGCGGAGCTTGCTCGCCTCGAGGCATCCGGTACCGAAGTGGCCGTGCTTGAGGCTGCGGTGATGATCGAAGCTGGTTGGCAAGACCTCGTCGACGAGGTTTGGGTCGTCGCTGTGAGCCGCGATACGGCGCGTGAGCGCCTGATGGCGCGCAATGGCTTCTCCGCTGAAGAAGCGGACAAGCGCATCGATTCCCAGATCACGAACGACGAGCGTCTTAAGCACGCCGATGTGCTGATTTCCAATGACTGCAGCATGGAGGTTGCCGCGAAGCGTGTTACTCGTGCCTGGGCCGGGATGCAATCTGATCAGTGATCAGGAGGCGCACACAACCTGTGTGCGACAGCCAACGAAAGAATCGGGAGACAGACTAGCCGCTGATGACGCGGCGGAGCGAGAGAGCGTTTGATGACCACTGCCACCGAACCGATCACCGAATATCGCAGCTGGGCTGTCGAGGAATTTCGCCTCGAAGAAGAACCCTATTACGTGCCCGTCGCCGACGAGGTCGAGGTGTTCGAAGCCGCCTGGAATAACAAGATTCCCGTCCTGCTCAAGGGGCCAACCGGCTGTGGCAAGACTCGGTTCGTTGAATACATGGCCTACCACCTCAATCGACCACTGGCGGTCGTGCGGGACGGCAAGACCGAGATCGAAGACGAGTCCAACCTGCCGCTCGTGACCGTGGCCTGTCACGAGGACCTGACCGCCTCCGACCTCGTCGGTCGCTATCTGCTTGAGGGCAATGAAACCGTCTGGATCGACGGCCCGTTGACCCGCGCGGTCAAGGCGGGCGCGATCTGCTATCTCGATGAGGTCGTGGAAGCCCGCAAGGACACCACCGTCCTGATTCACCCGCTGACCGACCACCGCCGCATCTTGCCGGTGGAGAAGAAATCTCAGCTGCTTCAGGCGCGAGACGGCTTCCTGCTGGTGATCTCCTTCAACCCCGGCTATCAGTCAGCGCTCAAGGACCTCAAGCAGTCGACCCGCCAGCGCTTCGTCGCCGTCGAGTTCGACTACCCGCCGCGCGAGACCGAGGCTGAGATTGTCCAGCATGAGGCAGGTTGCTCGTACGATGTTGCGCTCAATCTGGCCAAGATGGCCGAGAAGATTCGCAACCTGCGCGAGCACGGTCTGGCTGAGGGAGCGTCGACCCGCCTGCTGATCTACGCCGGTCGTATGATCGCTCAGGGCGTATCTCCGCGACGCGCCTGTCAGGTCTCCATCGTCTGGCCGCTGACCGACGACGGCGAAGTCCAGCGTTCGATTGAGGAAGTCGTCTCCTCGATCTTCGAGGACTAGAACCGGACAGGGCTGCCAGTGCGGATCGGTATCGTCTCGGATATCCACTGCAACGCGGCCGCGTTGGATCGCGCCGTCGAGCAGATGGGAGAGATTGATGAGCTGCTCTGCGCTGGCGACGCCTGTTACCAATATCGCTTCTCCAATGACGTCGCCGCACGGCTCAAGCAACTCGGCGGTCGCTATGTGCTGGGCAATCACGAGGAAATCTTGCTCTCTGAGGCAGGCGCTCGGGCTCAGGCCTCGCCGAGCGTGGACAGGTCGCTCCTCGAGTGGACGCGCGAGCAGCCGCATCTGATTCGCACCGAGATCGGCTCGAAGCGGTTGCTCATGTTCCACGCCACCCCATGGGCACCGTACCGCGACTATCTCTTCCCTCACGATCCGCAACTCCAGCGACTGGCTGACGAAGAAGCGGATTTCATCATCTACGGCCACACCCACGCACCACTGGTCAAGCGGATCGGCCGCGCGCTGATCATCAATCCTGGTTCAGCCGGCGAAATGCGCGGAGCCGAGCAGCTTCTGACCTATGCTGTGCTGGATACCTCCGACAATCACGCCGAGATCAAGCAGATCCGGTTGGTCTGATTGTGAGCCCACCGCGGCGGCCCAGCCCAGTCCGGCGGGGTTGCCAGCTTGGATAGATACCCATGACCGACGCCACCCCCACTACCGCGCTCGTCGAAGAGGCACGCGAGGGATTACGACAGTTCCCTCCCGCCCTCGCTCAGGAGTTTGACGCCGCGCTCGAAGCGGTAGCGCCCATCCTCGAGCCCGACGAGCTCGCGCAATGGCTGCACGACGGCCTCGACATCGCCCGTCATTCGCTGCGCAGCTGGGAGGCGTCGTCCGAGTACTTCCGCGCTTCAGGTCCGGTGCTTGAGCAGATCACGTACGACCGTATGCGTGAATGGTGCGCCGTCGGCATCGAGCTGATGGAGACCTCGCCGGCGCTGTCGGGCGCGCTCTTCCGCGCCTCGCCGTCCGTACTGCCGCATCTCTCGGTGGCGCAAGCCAACGATTGGGCTGCGCAGGGCAAGTCGCTCTACAAGGGCACCTGGAAGTCAGGCTCCCTCTCGGCTCAGTACTTCGATGTCTCCCCGCAGATCCTCCCGCACCTGCCGCTCTCGCAGATGCGACTACTGGTCGACCTGATCGACTCGCTCGCCTCGCACTCGTACGAACTCGCATCCGCCTGTCTTGGTATGGCTCCTGGCGTGCTCTCGCAGCTCGACCGCGCCGATCGGGCGCCCTTCCTCGAATTCGGCGGCATCGTCGCGCATACGGCATGGGTCGATGCTCGCGTCTACTTCGAGCGCGGCCCCGGCGCTCTGCGCCAGGTCGCTGAGCAGCAGCGACCCCGCTATCTCTCGCTGGCTGGACAGGTGGCGATGCAGGTTGGGCGACTCGGCCATCCCTATTTCATTGAAGCCGCTCAGGCGCTCTCCGAGGTCGACAAGGATATCCACGAGGGTCTGCTCGAGCTCTCCGAGCAGCTCGCCCAGCACTCGGGCGACGCTGCGATGGAATTCATCAAGTCATCGCCGCGGGTCGCGCAACGCCTCGGCATCGACGACATCGCCCGCTGGCAGGAGTTTGGACTCGGCATCCTGCAGCAGTCGCGCGACGGCGGCGAGGCGTTCTTCCGTCTCGAGTCGGCCCGAGGCGAAGAGGTCATGGACGCGCTCAGCAGTCGCGTTGACCTCGACCGCGTGTCCGAGCTGATTCGCATGTACTGCAAGGCGCTGACCGGCGTCGATGTTGGCGTCAAAGCCTCCGAGGAGCTGACGGCCAAGGGAGTCGGCTGGGTCGACGAGAGTAGTCCCACAACCGAGGGCACCACTATCTATCTGCCCGAGAACGTCGAGCGTTACCCGACCAAGGAGGAGAATTTCTCGGTCTACAAGGTCTTCGCGACCCACCAGGCCGGGCGTCTGGAATTTGGTTCGTTCGAGTACCAGGCCGAGCAGGCGCCAGCGCTCTTCCCGTCACCTGCGAACGGTCACGGCAACGGCGCCGCGCCGGTGATCAGTGAAGTCGAAGCTGGGGAAATCCACACCGATATGGAGCGCTTCTTCGATCAGTTCGAAGACCGACGCCTGGCGCATGACCTGTTCACGATCGTTGAGGACACGCGCATCGACACGATCGTCAAGCGCGAGTACGCCGGCGTCCGTCGAGCCTTCTCGCGGCTTCAGCAGGCCGCCATCGATCGCCGCCGCCCCGTCGAGGACATGCCTGCTCGCCAGGCGATGGTCGAGAACCTGCTGCGCGCCTCGCTGGATGAGATCGGGCGTATCCGTTGGCCTAACGAGCTGGCCGAGGAGCTGCGCACGCCGCTACGCATTCTCAACCGCATTCGTCAGGATGGCGCCAGCGTCCAGGACAGCGCGGCTGCGACGACGTTGCTCTATGAGTGGCTCTCACAGATTCCCAATGTCGAGCTCGACACTGAGGACTGGTCCGACTTCGAGCAGGAGATGTCCGGCGACCCCGACGGTGGCGACGACTCCGACATGATGCCCGGTTCCGGTTCGTCGGGGCTTGAAGAGTCGTTCATGCCCTTCATGCCTGGCTCGGAGGAGCGCCCGTACGACAGCCCGGACCCGGTCGACTTCCGCGGTGACTTCAAGCCAGAGCTTGTGCAGCTCCTGATGAAGCTGAAGGGCGAGACCGGCTCGGGCGACGCCCCGCCGATTCCGCTGACCAAAGAGCAGCTGCAGGAGCTGTTGGAGAAGTCCGTCGAAATCTCGATCAATGAGCTGATGGACATGGATCTGGCTGAGTCCTCCGGCATGTTCCTCGACAACCTGCTCAAGGAAGTCAACCAGATCCAGGGCGAGCGTCAGGAAGGCCAGCAGGCCATGGGCGACGACTCGACCGGCGCCGAGGACGGCGAAGAGCTGCCCTTCGAAGCGAAATCGTTCTACTACGACGAATGGGACTTCCGCGCGGCCGACTACAAACCACGCTGGTGTCGCGTTCAGGAGCAACGCGGCGAGTCGGGCACGACGAACTACTACACCGAGACCCTCCACGAGCACACGCAGCTCGTCCAGGAGACGCGCAAGCAGTTCGAGATGCTGCGTCCCGAACTCTTCCGCAAGATGAAGCGCCTGACTGACGGCGAGGACTACGACCTCGACGCCGTGATCGAGTGGTACACCGAGAAGATCGCCGGAGCCACCTCCGAGACCAAGCTCTTCTACCGTCGCAACAAGGTCGAACGCGATGTCGCCGT
>RKRS01000256.1 GCA_007571275.1 Dehalococcoidia bacterium | reverse complement strand
TTGCTCACCGCCGGTAATCCTGACCAGAATCATCGGGCGATGAATCAGATGCTTGAACCCGAACTGGTCGCGCTCGACACCATCGAACGTGAAGTCGCCGAACGTCGAGACGAGTTCCGTGAGCTGATGCGTTACGCGGACATTGTTTCGATCAACACGCTCGAAGCCGCCCACCTGATCCAGTGGCAAGGGTCTGAAGACGACCCAGACCTACCACTGGCCGCCTGGCGCGAGATTCGATCACTGGGGCCAGCGGTCTTCGCGCTCAAGAAAGCATCCTGCGGCGTTGAGATCTTTGAAGGGAATCGCCGCACGTTGGTCAGCGCCGTTCCGGGTATCCAGGCAATCGATCCGACGGGCGCCGGCGATACGTTCATCAGCTCGCTGCTGAGCGCCCTCGCTCGTGGGTATGACCTAATCCAGGCTGCGGTCTGGGGCTGCGCTACGGCATCGTTCGCTATCGAACAGTTCGGTACCGAGGGGATCCTGGCGGCCAGCCCCGCAGCGATCTTCGAGCGGATACCGCTGATCACCGTCGATGGACTGCCTGCATCGGCGCTATTCCCAACTAGCCGCTAACGTTTGCTTCATGGCGCTCTCAATTCGGCTGGGCGATGCTCGCCGTCGGGTCGAAATCACCCGTGCGCTGGATCGTGACGCGCTCGGCCAACGCCTGCAGGCCGACCGATATAACGCCGCGTATGCGCTCGCCCAGCTCGACGAAGACGCTTGGCCAGACGCCGAGTTTTTCACCTGCGACAGCCCCAACGGCGAGTCCGTCGTCTGTCACTCTCGAGGCGGTCTGGGCAATGCCACGACGCTGGCCGGACCCGCGGACGGCATCTCGGCCATTCTCAACCTCCACCCCGGATATCCCAGCACCTTCGTGATCTCCGATCCGCGCCACGTCGACGCGCTGCAGACTGTCTACACCGCCCGGCGCATCACGCGGATGATGCGCATGCTGGTCACGCGCGAGACCTTCCGACCCAACAATCGTGAAGCGCAACCGATGCTGGGTGCGCACGCCGATCTGCTCAACCGGCTCTATAACGCTGAAGGCGAGCCAGTTCACTACCGACGCGAGCACATCGCCAATGGCTGCTACTGGGGCGTCGTGGACGAGGCGCGGCTCGTCGCCGTCGCGGGGACGCATGCGATCGGGCGAACGCATGGCATCGCCATCCTCGGCAACGTATTCACACATCCCCGATTCCGTGGGCGAGGTCACGCCACCACGGCGACGTCCGCAGTGACCGCCGCGCTGCTGGAGCAGGTTGGCGAAGTGGTCCTGTCGGTCGATCCCGCAAACCTGCCCGCCGTGCATGCGTATCACAAACTCGGATATCGCCAGGTTGGTGACATTATTGAGGCCTCTGCAACGCGACATACAGGTACGCTGATTACCGCTGTGCGTCGATGGGTCGCGCGAAGACGCGGTCCGGACGGCGAGCGGGAGGTCGTCAGCACGTGAGTCAACCAGCCAGCGACATCGCAAACCATCGGCTGGCCGAGTACGGCGAGCAACGGATCGACTGGGCAGCGCGCGAGATGCCGGTCACGGCGCAGATCAGCGACCGCTTCGCCGCTGAGCGACCATTCGCAGGATTGCGCATCGCTGGCTGCCTACACATCACCTCCGAGACCGCCAATCTTGCTCTGGCCTTGCAGGCGGGCGGGGCCGAACTGACCCTCTGCGCCAGTAACCCGCTTTCGACTCAGGACGATGTGGCGGCGGCCCTGGTCGAACGCGCCGGGATCAAGGTGTTCGCGATCAAGGGCGAATCCAACGAGACCTACTACGAACACATCCATCATGCGATCGATACCAGGCCGCAGATCACGATCGACGACGGCGCTGATCTGGTATCTACGCTGCACAGCGATCGTCGCGACGCGCTCGACGCCGTGCGCGGCGGCTGCGAAGAAACAACGACCGGCGTCATCCGACTCCGCGCCATGGCGGCCGACGGCGCGCTCGCCTATCCGATCATGGCCGTCAACGACGCAGCCACCAAACACTTCTTCGATAACCGCTACGGCACTGGCCAGAGCGCCCTCGACGGCATCATCCGGGCGACCAACGTCCTGCTCGCGGGCAAGACCGTGGTGGTCGCGGGCTACGGCTGGTGCGGTCGCGGCGTCGCATCCCGCGCCGATGGACTGGGAGCGCACGTGATCGTGACGGAGGTCGATCCGCTGCGAGCGCTCGAAGCTGTCATGGATGGCTTCCGCGTCATGCCCATGGCCGACGCCGCCAGCGAAGGCGACATCTTCATCACGACGACCGGAGATATTCACGTCGTCGACGAACCACACTTCGCACAGATGAAGTCGGGCGCGATGATGGCCAACGCTGGCCATTTCAATCACGAGATCAATCTCAATGCGCTCGCGCAGATCACCGAACATCAACGCGAACTCAAACCCTACGTCACCGCCCACGTAACGACCGACGGACGCGAGTTACTCGTCCTGGCCGATGGTCGCCTGGTCAACCTGTCCGCTGCCGAGGGACACCCGGCCAGCGTGATGGATATGTCCTTTGCCAACCAGGCCCTCGCGGTTGAGCATTTGCTACGCGCCGATCCGCCGCTCGAGCCTGGCGTCCACGAGATCCCGGCCGAGATCGACCAGAGTGTCGCCCGTCTCAAGCTGAGCAGCATGGGCGTAAAGCTCGACACCCTGTCTGAGGAGCAACAGCGCTATCTCAACTCCTGGGATGAAGGCACGTGAGCAATAGCGATCGACCAATTGCGCAAG
This sequence comes from Dehalococcoidia bacterium, assembly GCA_007571275.1. Taxonomy (GTDB): domain Bacteria; phylum Chloroflexota; class Dehalococcoidia; order Bin125; family Bin125; genus Bin125. The sequence goes on along the minus strand of RKRS01000256.1, from coordinate 15,754 downwards.
GGCAGAGCATTACCGGGCTCTGGACCTCTGAGTCGGTGACCGAAGGTCACCCTGACAAAGTCTGCGATCAAATCTCCGACGCCGTGCTCGACGCCTGTCTGGCCGGCGATCCCGAATCTCATGTCGCTTGCGAAACGGCGGTCTCGTCTGATCTGGTCATGGTCTTCGGCGAGATCACAACCTCGACGTACATCGACGTTGAGCAAATCGTTCGCAACACCCTGCGACGAATCGGCTACACCGACCGCAGCTGGGGCATCGACGCCGATACCTGCAAAGTGATGCTCTCGATCAATCGCCAGTCACCCGACATTGACGCCGGGGTGCGTGGCCTCGCTGGCGAGGCGTCGCACGGCGGAGACGATCCATTTGACCGTCACGGCGCGGGCGATCAGGGCATGATGTTCGGTTACGCCTGCGACGAGACCGACAGCCTGATGCCGCTGCCTATTGAGCTCTCCCACCTGTTGACCAGGCAGCTCAGCCTGGTACGTCGTGATAGCGTCGTCGACTGGCTCCGACCTGATGGCAAAGCGCAGGTCACGGTGGAATACGCACACGGTCGGCCGAGCAGGATCGACACGATCGTGGTCAGTACCCAGCACAGCGAGGATGTGAGCCAAGCCGAGATCGCCGAAGCCATGCGACGACACGTGATCGACGCCGTGATCCCGTCCGGGATGCTCGATGAGCGCACGCGTATCTACGTCAATCCATCGGGACAGTTCATCACTGGCGGCCCGCTGGCTGACGCTGGCCTCACCGGTCGCAAGATCATCGTCGATACATATGGCGGCATGGCCCGACATGGTGGCGGCGCGTTCTCCGGCAAGGATCCCAGCAAGGTCGACCGCAGCGCCGCCTACGCTGCTCGCCACGTGGCGCGCAATATCGTCGCCGCCGGGCTTGCCGAGCGTGTGGAGCTACAGCTGAGCTACGCCATCGGCAAGCCGGAGCCGACCAGCCTCGCGTTACATTCGTTCGGTACCGGTCGAATCCCCGACGCCGATCTCATGGCGCTCGTGTCTGGACGGTTCGATCTGCGACCGGCGGCGATCATTCACCACCTCGATCTCAAACGACCGATCTATGAACCCACTGCAGCCTACGGACACTTCGGTCGCACAGACCTCGACCTACCCTGGGAACAGAACCACCACGCCGACGCGCTACGCAGGGCCGCAGGGCTGGGCTAGCCCGGCCCAGACCAGAATGAGCGAGGGCGTCCCAACGGACGCCCTCGAAGTGGTTCGTCGCAGTCGCGTCGTTCCTAGCGCTTCGTGTACTGAGGCGCTTTGCGGGCTCGCTTGAGACCTGGCTTCTTACGCTCCTTGGCCCTCGGATCGCGCGTCAACATCCCGGCCTGACGCAGCGGTCGACGGAGCGTCTCGTCGCTGGCCAGCAGCGCACGCGCAATACCGAGCCGAATCGCCCCAGCCCACCCATTCATACCGCCGCCGCTACAACGAACGACGGCCGAGAAGCTGTTTTGCATCCCGGTGTGGCGCAGCGGTTCCTCGATCAGGCGGCGCTGCTCGGGCCGTCGAAACAGTTCGCTCGCGTCTTTGCCGTTCACGGTGATCTGTCCGTTGCCGGGATACAGACGCACACGAGCGATCGAGGTCTTCCGACGTCCAAGCCCGTAGTAATAGTGTCCTGCCGTGGTCATCGATTACTCCGCTTCACTGCCGGCGACGACGCCAGCCAGCTGCCCCGCGTGGGGATGATCAGCGCCGGCATAGACGCGCAAATGTCGGTATTGCGTGCGTCCGAGCCGATTCTTGGGCAACATGCCGCGCACCGCATGCTCAATCACTCGCTCGGGGCGCTTGGCCAGCATGTCCTTAAGCGTGGTTTCCTTGAGCCTGCCCAGATGCCCTGAGTGTCGGTAATACATCTTTTGCTCAAGCTTGCGGCCGGTCACCGCGACTTTGCTGGCATTGACCACCACGACGTAGTCACCAATGTCCTGCGATGGATGGAAGGCGGGCTTGTGCTTGCCGCGCAGCAGCGTCGCGACCTCAGTCGCCAACCGGCCCAGGGGACGGTCGGCGGCGTCGATCAGATGCCACGAGCGCGGCACCTGGTGCGATCCGAGAACGGTTGTCGACATCCTTCAAACTCCCTCACGATCCCAATGACAGTTGTATGTGTGGAACAGCGGGCGTGGGTACTCGATCTCGGCCAGCGTCAGACCGCAGGCGGGCGCCGTCGGTCCCATCGAGCCTGGTCTGGCGGCCTCGAACGCGCGGACGAACTCGTCCAGTGACATTCGACAGCGCGCGACCTCGACCACCGCACCCACCATTCGTCGAACCTGATGATGCAGAAACGCGTCGGCACTGAACCGCAACAGACCAGTTTCCGCATTCACCATCAACGACGCCTCGCGCAATGTGCGCGTCGTCGACCGCTCGATAGTCGGCGGAGTGAATGCTGCAACGTCGTGCGTTCCGACGAGCGCCGATAACGCTGAACGCGCCGTTTCGAGATCGAATGGCGGAGTGACGATCCAGGCGCGACGCTCCCATAACGGTTGGCGTTGATTCGACAGTCGGATTTCGTAGGTGTAGGCACGGGACAGGGCGTCTCGGCGAGGATCGAAATCGTCGCGCACCGCGGTAACGGCCTGCACGGCGACCGACGCTGGCAGGAAGTGATTGAGCCCCCGCACCCAGCGATGAGCGGGCATCGAGCTGGCGGACTTCTCCGAGAGGAACGAAGCGACCTGGCCAACGGCATGCACACCCGCGTCGGTGCGGCCGGCCAGCGAAACCCGAATTGCGTCGCCGGTCAGCGACGCCAACGCTGACTGCAGCGCACTCTGCACCGTTGGACGATTCGGCTGCCATTGCGACCCCGCAAACTCCGTACCGTCATATTGCAGTAAGAGCGCCCAACGTTGGCTCACTGCTGATATCTCAGATTTATTCGTCTGCCGCGTCTGCGTCGGTTGCTTCGATCACTGGCGCGGCGCGCTCGACCAGCTCAATATGCGCCATCTGCGCTCCGTCGCCGCGGCGAGGACCCAGCTTGATGATTCGCGTGTATCCACCCTGACGCTCGGCGAAGCGTGGCGCGATATCGTCGAACAACGTCCGCAACACCTTGCGATCGGTGAGCACGGCGCCTGCCTGTCGACGGGCGTGCAGGTCACCCCGCTTGCCCAGCGTGATCATTTTTTCCGCCACCGGGCGAATCGTCTTTGCCTTGGCCTCAGTGGTCACAATCGCTTCGTGTCGCAGCAGATCTGTGACCTGATTGCGAACCAATGCGGATCGATGCGAACGGCTGCGACTCAGCGCGCGTCCACTCTTCCGATGCCTCATCGCCCACTCCTCCGACTTCGTGCGGCCTCACCCAGTCCGTTGAGCGGACGTGGCGTGATCGTTTGCCTAGTCATCAACACTGCTGCCGGCCTCGCGCAGCGCTTCCAGCAACGCAGCGCCCAGAGACCCGGTAATCTCCGGATCCTCATCGCCGCCGACCGCTACTTCCGGCTCGGCGGCTGGCGTCGAAGACAAAGAAGGAACCGAAGCGGGTTCCTCCGGCACCGGCGGAAGCGTCGTCAGAATGTCATCGCTGCTCGGCGCAAACACGCCATCACGAGCGCGACGCACACGCGGATCGGCCTCGTCGATCAGGCTCAGATCAAGCAGTTTGTCGATCAGCTCGATGTACGACTTCTCACCGAAGTTGCGCAGGGTCAGTAGTTCGTCGTCGCTGCGCTCGAGGATCTGACCAACCAGCATCAACCCGCTGCGCTTGAGGCAGTTGTGGGCTCGCACCGAGAGCTGCAGCTCCTCGATCGGCATGTCGTACTGCTCGGCGGTCAGGCCAACTTTGGCGTGCGCCGGCAATTGACGGGTGCTGATCGGTTGGCCCATGGTCTCGAACAGTTCGAGCTCGGTACGCAACGAACGCGCGGCAGATTGAACCGCGTCGATCCCGGAGATCGTGCCGTCAGTCCAGACCTCGATCAGCAGCTGCTCATACTCGCTGCCGCGACCACCGGAGGCCGACAACACTTCATAGGACACCTTGCGCACCGGGGTGAAGACCGCATCCAGGGGAATGACGCCGAGCGTGTGCTCGCCGTTCCTGTTACGCTCGGATGGCTGGAAGCCAAACCCGGTTTCGACATCCATCACGACGTCCAGCCGGCCATCGTCGCTGTCGAGTGTGGCCAGGTAGAGGTCGGGGTTCACGATCTTGTAATCACCCGGCACCTCGATATCACCGGCGGTGATCCGCGCCGCGCCGCGCACGTTCAGGTGCATCTCGGCCGGACGATCGGCGATCGCGTGTATGCGGATCTCACGAAGATTCAGGAGGAACTCTGTCGTGTCCTCCTTCATCTGGGGGATCGTGGAGAATTCGTGCTGGACCTGGTCGATCCGCACTGACGTGATCGCCGCGCCGCGGATCCCGCTGAGCAGCACGCGTCGCAACGCGTTGCCCTCGGTGTGCGCGAGTCCGCGCGCCAGCGGCTCGACCGCGATGCGAGCGTAATCGTCACGCTCTTCCTCGATCGAGAGTTTGGGAGTTTCGGTAGCCAGGATCACGTTGTTGCGTCCCTCCCTGGGACTGTGGATTGATGCTCGTCGGAATCAGCGCGAGTAGTACTCGACGATGGCGTTCTCATCGACTCGCATGTCAATATCTTCGCGGGCGGGAGCTGCGGTGAGCTCGCCCTCGAGCTGAATCGGGTCGATACGCAGCCAGCCAGGCACTTCCCGCGAGCCCTGCCAGGTACGCGCCATCTCGTAGAACTTGCTCTTTCGACCGCGATCTGTCCAACCAATCTTGTCGCCAATGCGCATCTCGATCGACGGGATATCCGCCTTTCTGCCGTTCAGCGTGATGTGTCCATGCCGCACCAGCTGTCGCGCCTGAGCGCGCGACTCGGCAATGCCCAGACGGTAGACGACGTTATCGAAGCGCAGTTCCAGCATCTGCAGCAGGTTTTCGCCGGTCGCGCCCGGGCGTCGGTTGGCCTCAGCAAACATGCGTCGGAATTGACGTTCCAGTACGCCGTACGTCTTGCGAACCTTCTGCTTTTCCTTGACCTGCTCACCGTAGTCAGAGACTTTGCGTCGACGTGGGGAGCGCTGGCCGGGAGGCTGATTGCGTCGGTCGATGGCGCACTTGGGGCCGACGCAACGCTCACCTTTGAGCATCAGCTTCTCGCCAGCGCGGCGGCAGATTCGGCAAACGGGTCCGGTATATCGAGCCATTGGCGGGTCTCTCTGTCGTCTGCGTTGGTTGGGAGTGGGTGTTGTCTGGTAGTAGGGATGTGAAGAGCTAGACGCGGCGACGCTTGCGCGGCCGGCAACCGTTATGTGGGATTGGCGTGACGTCGCGGATCGAGAGCAGGGTCAGCCCCTGCGCCTGAAGCGCGCGGACTGCGGACTCGCGTCCTTGTCCAGGGCCTTTGACATAGACATCGACCTGGCGCATGCCGTGTCCCATCGCCTTCTGCGCGGCCTCCTCCGCCGCGAGCTGCGCGGCGAACGGCGTACCTTTACGCGATCCGCGAGTTGAGGCCGTGCTTCCGGCCGACGCCCAGGCGACCGTGTTGCCAGCCAGGTCAGTCATCGTGATGATCGTGTTGTTGTAAGTCGACTGGATGTACGCCCGACCGTGCGGCACGTTCTTGCGCTCGCGCCGACGGCGGCTCCGCTCTCGTCGTTGGCTGCTGCTCATCCCGTTCCCTTCCTCTGAGTTAGCGCTTCACGGCGCGACGGCGTCCGGCGACCGTCTTCTTTGAACCTCGACGCGTCCGCGCATTCGTCCGCGTGCGCTGACCGTGCATCGGCAAATTCCGACGATGTCGTTGGCCCCGGTAGCAGTTGATGTCGATCAGGCGTTGGATATTGCCGCGCACGACCCGTCGCAGGTCGCCCTCGACCAGGTAGTCACGGTCAACGATCTCACGAATCCGCCCCAACTCGGCGTCTGACAGTTCTCGAATCCGCTGATCGGGATCGATATTGGCCTTGTCGACGATCTCCTTGGCCCGCGTCGCCCCGATGCCGTAGATGTAGCGCAGCGCGTACGGCGCCTTCTTGTTGTCGGGAACGTCAACGCCCGAGATTCTCGCCATTCCCTGTTCCTCTCGCCCGCGGCTTTCGTCTTGCCACGGGATTGCTTGCCGGGAGATTGTCTGTCGTTGGCCCTGTTCAGCTCTTGAATCGATAGACAACCCGCCCGCGGGTCAGGTCGTATTCCGAAAGTTCAACCAGTACTCGGTCGCCGCGCAACACACGGATGTGGTACTGTCGCATCTTGCCAGCCAGGTGAGCCAAGACCTCGTGGCCGTTGGGCAGCTCTACCCGGAATGTGGCATTGGGCAACAACTCTTTGACGACGCCCTCGACTTCGATTTTGTCCTGCTTGGGCGGCGGCGACGGCGACGGTGTGCGCCGGTTCCGCCGTCCTCCGCCTGTGTTCCGATTTCTCGCCACCAAGCCCCCGTTGCTTGTGTACTCAGGCCTGAGTCAGAATGTCCGCCGGGCCGTTCTCACGCAGCGCGACAGTATGTTCGAAATGCGCCGACAGGCTGCCATCGGCCGTCACGACGGTCCATCCGTCGTCCAGCACTGCCGTCGACGGATCGCCGACCGTCGCCATCGGCTCGAGAGCGACGACCATTCCGCGACGCATGGTCATCCCGGAGCCACGGCGACCGTAGTTGGGCATACTGGGAGGTTCGTGCATATCGCGTCCTACGCCATGCCCGACATAGCCACGGACGACTCCGTAACCTGCTGATTCTATCACTTCCTGAATGGCCGCACCGATATCGCCTTTACGCACGCCGACGCGGGCGACCGAGATGCCGGCGGCCAGCGACTCAGCCGTGACGTCCAGCAAGCGCTGCGCCTCGGCGGAGATGACGCCTACTCCGATCGTTCTGGCCGAATCTCCGACCCAGCCATCAATCGTCGCGCCCAGGTCGATTGACAGGATGTCACCCTCTTCCAACCGACGCTCGGTCGCGAATCCGTGCACGATCTCCTCATTGACCGAGGCGCAGATCGTATGCGGAAATCCCTGATAGCCCAGGAATGTGGGGATTACGTCGAGGCGCTGGAATTTATCGATCACGTACTGGTCAAGCTCCGACAGCTTGCGTCCGGGCTTGACCATCTCGGTGAGCTCCGACAAGGTCTCGCCCACCATCCGACCAGCCGGCCGCATCTGCTCGATTTCGTCTGCAGTCTTCAGAATCACCTGGCGCGGGCGTTGTGAAGTAGACATTACCGGTTCCGAATCTAGTCGCTCACCGCCTGCAACGCCGCCAGCAAATCAACGCCGACCGCGTCCGGCGACTGCTCGCCATTGACGGTCGAGAGCTTGCCCGCCACCGTGTAGTACGCGACCAACGGTTCGGTTTGGTCCGCATACACCTGGAGCCGATTGGCGATCGCCTCAGGCTTGTCATCATCACGCTGGATCATATTGATCTGGTCACAGCACGGGCTGTCAGGATCGGGTGGATTGAACAGCTGGTGAAAGACGCTGCCGCACGACGCGCAGCTCACGCGTCCACCCAGCCGACGCGTGATTTCCTCATTCGAGACATCAATCAGGACCGTCACGGCGATCTCGTTGCCCTGCTCGCCGAGCGCCGCATCCAATGCCCTGGCCTGCTCCACGGTGCGCGGGAATCCATCAAACAGACATCCAGCCTGGGCGTCGTCCCGACCGATGCGTTCCAGCAACATCCGAATGGTCACATCGTCGGGAACCAGCTCTCCCTGATCCATGTAGGTCTTGGCCAGGTTGCCCAGCTCCGTACCGTTGCGCAGGTTCTCGCGGAACATATCGCCAGTCGACAAGTGCAACAGACCGGTTCGCTCAGCAGTCTGCACGGCCTGGGTGCCTTTGCCGGCGCCAGGCGGTCCCAGCAGGATGACGTACATGGTCTGATCAGTCATGGCTAGCGGATAAACCCTTCGTAGTTGCGCATCAAGAGTTGCGCTTCGATCTGCCGCATCGTGTCAAGCGCCACGCCGACGACGATCAACAAACCGGTCGAGGAAATCGTAAGCGCCGTCGAGTCGGGAATGAACTCGGTGGCGAGGAACGGCACTACCGCCACAAAGCCCAGGAACAGCGCTCCCGCCCAGGTGATCCGCGCCAGCACCCGATTGATGTAGTCCTGAGTCGGTCGGCCCGGCCTGATGCCGGGGATGAACCCACCCTGCTTCTGCAGGTTCTCGGCCAGGTTCTGCTGTTGGAACGTGACGAACGTATAGAAGAATGTGAAGCCGACAACCAGCACGAACGACAATCCCCAATATGCCGGCCGGCCAGGCGACAGATTGAGCTGCACCCAGTCCGCGACGCGAATAATCCAGCCCGGCCGCTCACCCAGCGTCTGTCCCTCCGCGATATCCGGCGTCAGCGGATTGTCCACCGGGTCTTCATGCGTCTTGATCTCTGACACGGCGATAAAATTTCCTGCCCGGTCGGCCAGACGGATCGGATCCTCCGATATCTCGTTGGCATCAATTCGCCACGCATACAACGTGTCACCGGACAGCGGATCAGAGGTCGTCTCCACCTGGGTCAGCACGTTTGCATCGGAGTTGGAGTTGATCCGGTCGAGGATGTCCTGGAAGCTGTCCTCTTCCTTGTTCCACTCGATGATGCCCTCATTGACCACGAATTCGCCAGACTCCGTGAGGTCGGGCAGCAGGATCGCCAGAGACTCGTCCACGTTGTCTCGGGTGAAGGGCAATTCAACCGAGACCTGCGTCTGTGATTCCTCGCCAGCGGCGCCGGTGATCCATCCAGCCAGGACTGAGGGGAAAATGATGATCGAGAACGCGAAGATCAGCGGGATCATTCCGGCCGAGTTGACTCGCAGCGGCACGTAGGACTGGCCGCTCTGGCGGTACATCCGCCCGCCTCTGAAGACCGAGCGGGCATATTGAACGGGAATCCGGCGCTGAGCTTCCTGGAAGAAGACGATCATCGCGACCAGCGCGATCGCGATGGCGATCACCACAGCGATCCCGGACCAGCCAATGTCAGACTGTCCAACCGAGTTAAACAACGTCGGGAAACTGGCCAGGATGCCAGCGAAAATGATCAGCGAGATCCCGTTGCCGACACCTTTTTCCGTGATCAATTCACCCAACCAGATCAGGAACATCGTGCCGGCGGTCATGGTCATCAGCGCTGAGAGGGTTGGCAGCCATTCCTCTGCGCCGAAACCGATCCCGGTAATCGCGCGAGCATTCTCCAGCAGCAGCAACTGGCCATAGCCCTGCACGATCGACATCGGCACCGCTAACCAGTAGGTGTAGAGCTGAATCCGGTTACGGCCCGACTCACCTTCCTGAGCCAGGGCCTGCAGCTTCGGGATCATCGGCTGCATCAGGTTCATCACGATCGACGCCGTGATGTACGGATACACACCCAGCGCGACAATCGACAGGTTGTCGAGCCCGCCGCCGGAGAAGAGATTGAGGAACCCGAGCACCGGGTTGTTGTCCAGCGCGTTTTCGAGCTGGGTCTTGTTGATATCGGGAATCGGTACGTGCGCGACCAGCCGGAAGATGACCAGCATGGCCAACGTGAAGGCGATCTTCAGGCGAACGTCCGGCTGTCGCCAGGCGTCGACCAACGCCTGCAGCAGCTTAGGCCTCGTCGGCCCCGCCGCTGTCTGCGTTCTCTGCATTGATGACCTCAACGCTGCCGCCGGCGGCAACGATCTTCGCTTGTGCAGCTGGTGAAACTCGCTCGACGCGCAGATGCAGGGCAGTAGCAATCTCGCCGCCGGCCAACACCTTGAATCGCTGAGTCGCGCGCCGCAGCAGTCCTGCGGCGACGAGCGCGTCCGCATCGACCGTATCACCATCCGAGAACCGACGACCCAGATCGACGACGTTGATTGGCTGAGCCTCGACGCGGAACGGAGCCTTGAAGCCTTTGCGTCGCGGCAACGTGCGCATCATCGACATCGCGCCGCCCTCAAAGACAGAGTTGTAATCGCGTCCGGCGCGAGAGCGCTGACCCTTGAGTCCGCGACCGGAATAGGTGCCTTTGCCCGAGGCGTTACCGCGGCCGACACGCTTGCGCCGTCTACGCGACCCGGGCGCCGGGCTCAGATCATTCAAACGCAGGACCATTACGCGTCCTCGATTTCAGTCACGGTGACGAGGTGGGAGACCTTGTGCAGCATGCCACGCACGTCGGGAGTGTCGTCTTTGATCGTGCTCTGACCCAGCTTACGCAGACCCAGCGAGCGGATCGTGTGGCCCTGGTCGGATCGATAGCCAATGGCCGATTTCGTATACGTGATTTTGAGCGACGCCATGATGGGTTACTCGCTCGTTCCGGCAGCCGCGAGTTCGGCTTCCGCCTCAACCGGCTCGGTGGGGATCCGTCCTGCCAGACGCAGGCGCTCGCGACGCACCTGAACGGGGTCGCGGAGTTGTATCAATGCCCGTCGGGTCGCTTGTACGACGTTGACCACATTGTTCGATCCGAGTGACTTGGTCAACACGTTGCGCAGCCCGACCGCCTCCAGCACGGCGCGCACGCCGCCGCCGGCGATCACGCCGGTCCCCGGCGCCGCCGGCTTGAGCAGCACCTGCGAGGCGCAGAACCGCGCCGTAATCGGGTGCGGAATCGTGCCGTTACGAATCGGGACCGTGATCATGTCACGACGAGCGATGGTTGAGCCCTTGCGAATCGCGTCAGGCACCTCATTGGCGCGGCCAATGCCGATGCCCACACGCCCGTTGCCATCGCCAACCACCACGACCGAGGTGAAGGAGAATCGCCGACCGCCCTTGACCACCTTGGCAACGCGGGAAACCGAGACGACTTTCTCGATGATGTCGTCCTGCGGTTCATCCCGGTCGCGGCGGCGTCCGCGTCCGCGCCCGCCGTCTCGTTGTTGAACCATACTCTGCTCCTGCTCCCCGTCCGACGTTTCGTCTGCCTCAGAAGACCAGTCCGGCCTTGCGCGCCGACTCGGCCAACGCGCGAACACGCCCGTGATACTGATAACCGGCGCGGTCAAACACGACCGCCGAGATTCCCGCCTCCTGCGCGACCTGCGCCAGCTGACGACCAACAGCGCGAGCGCTGGCCTGCTTGCCTGAGCCGTCCTCATCAGTCGCCGAGGCGGCGCTGGCGCCCAGGTCGGAAGCGCTGGCCAACGTGACGCCGGAATCATCATCGATGATCTGGCCGTAGATATGTTTGGCCGAGCGGAAGACACAGAGTCGGGGGCGCTGGGCTGTCCCGTGCACGCGCTTGCGCACGCGCAGATGTCGACGCTGGCGCGCGGCCCGAGTCGTGCGCCGCTTGCGGCGAATCGTCATCTCATCTTCTCCACATCATCTCGCGTTGATAGCAGGACACGCAGGTCTAACCGATCGCGCTCTTGCCCTGCTTACGGCGAACCCATTCGCCTTGATATCGGATGCCCTTACCTTTGTACGGCTCGGGCGGTCGGACCGCGCGGATTTCCGCGGCCTGCTGACCGACGACCTGCTTGTCGGCGCCGCGCACGTGAACGAGCTGACCCTGAACGGCGAATTCGATCCCGTCCGGCGGATCCTTGCGCACCAGATGCGAGTAGCCGACGCGCAGGACGAGCGTGTGTCCGTCCATTTCGGCTCGGTAACCCGTGCCCTGAATTTCGAGCGTCTTTGACCAGCCCTCCGACACCCCGGTCACCATGTTCTGGATCAGCGCCCGGGCGAGTCCATGCTGGGAACGATGCTCGCGACGGTCGCTCGGGCGGGTCACCACGACGCCGCTATCGTCCCGAACGATGTGCAGGTCCGGGTGCACGTGCTGCTTCAGTTCGCCCCTCGGACCTTTCACCGCTACATGCCCGGGCCCAATCTCGATATCGACCCCGGCCGGCAGTGTCACGGGCAAACGGCCAACTCGACTCATGCCCCCGCTCCCCTCATGCTCTGCGCAGTCGTTACCAGACGAAACACAGCACTTCTCCGCCGACATTTTCGCGTCGCGCCTGCGCGCCGGTCATGACCCCGCGCGGGGTCGTCAGGATTGCCACGCCCAGGCCGCCGTACGGTCGAGGAATCTCGCGCTTCTGGACATAGACGCGAAGACCAGGGCGAGAAACCCGCTTCAGCCCGGAGACGACAGATGCGCCATCCTCGTCGTAGAGCAACTCAACATCGATGTCTCGCCCGGCCCGGCCCGCTCGGTCACGGACCTGATACGAACGGATAAACCCCTCTTGCGCCAGCACGTTGGCGATCGAGATCTTCATGTTCGACGCCGGAATTTCCACGCGCGGGTGCCCTGCGTGGATAGCGTTGCGAATGCGTGTCAGCATGTCGGCGACGGGATCAGTCACTGGCATTGCGAATCCTGCCTGCTAGCACAGTTCCTGCTGCTACTTGACCTGTTCATGGATGGCTCACTGAGGGCGCTCAAAGGGAAAGCCGAGCAACTCGAGCAAGCGTCGCCCTTCGGCATCGGTGCGAGCGGTGGTGATGATGTTGACCTGCAGCCCGCGTACCTTGTCGACGTTTCCGTAATCGATCTCCGGGAAGACAATCTGCTCGCGGATGCCCAGTGAGTAATTGCCGCGGCCGTCAAAGGCTGTGCGCGATACGCCCTGGAAGTCGCGGATACGTGGTAACGCCGCGTTGATCGTGCGGTCGAGGAACTCCCACATCCGCGCGCCGCGCAGCGTGCACGAGACGCCGACGTTGTTGCCTTCGCGTAGTTTGAAGTTGGCGATCGACTTTTTCGCCTTGTTCACGACCGGCTTCTGGCCACAGATCGTGGTCAGGTCAGCGACGCAGTTCTCGAGAATCGCCGCGCCGCCTGGTCCCAGCGCCTCACCGACGCCCGCGTTGACCACGACCTTGACGACTCGTGGAACCTGCATCACGTTTTCGTAGTTGAACTCCTCGAACAGGCGAGGAGCAATCTCGTCGCGGAAGCGCTGCTTGAGGCGCGGCGTCGCAGCGGTTGCACCATTCGTCGTCATTAGTCGATATCCCCATCACAGCGGCGACAGACGCGTGTCTTGACCCCATCCGCGCGAACCCGAAACCCGAGCCGCGAGGGACGGTCGCAAATCGGACAGACCACCGACACATTCGACTCGTGCAGCGCCGCTTCACGCTCGATGATGCCAGCCGGCGCGCCCATCTGCGTCGGTCGCATGTGGCGCTTGACCATGTTGACGCCCGTGACAATCACACGGCTGTCCTTGGGCAACACCTGTCGAACCTGTCCACGACGACCACGGTCTTTGCCGGTGCGCACTTCCACCAGGTCATCTCGTTGCACTCGGCGCATCTAGACCACCTCCGGAGCGAGCGACACGATGCGCATAAAGTCCCGCTCGCGCAGTTCGCGCGCGACCGGTCCCAGAATGCGCGTTCCTGTCGGGTTCTGGCCATCAGCGGCGAGAATGACGGCCGCATTGTCGTCGAAACGAATGTACGAGCCGTCGACCCGACGGTATTGCTTGGCCACCCGCACGATCACCGCGCGCACCACCTGGCCGGCGCGGACGTCACGGTTCGGGTCCGCCTGCTTGACGGTCGCCACAATCGTGTCGCCGACCGAGGCGTAGCGCCGCTTCGTTCCGCCCAACACACGGATGCATTTGATCACCCGAGCGCCAGAGTTATCGGCGACGCGGAGCGAAGATTCCTGCTGAATCACTCCGAATCCTCACTCCCCGCAACACTCGTTGCCGGCTCCTGTAGCAAAGGCGCGCCGATCTCCTGTGGTTGAATTTCTGCGACCTCGCGTCGCTCAAGAATCTCGACCACACGCCACGACTTACGCTTCGACAGCGGTCGACATTCCTCGATCACTACGCGGTCGCCAATCTTGCAATCGTTCAGCTCGTCGTGCGCCAGGAAACGCTTGCGACGACGCATGATCTTCTTGTACAGCGGGTGTCGTACCGTTCGCTCGACGCGCACCGACACGGTCTTGTGGCGCGCATCCGCGACGGCGAACCCGACACGTCGTTTGCGGGCCATCGGCTACTCTTCCCTGTTCCCCGAGTCGGGATCCGACTCGGCGCTCTGTTCATCGTCGGCGACGTCCGCAATGCGGGCGAGCGGGGCAATTGGCCGGCCAGCGGCCTCGGCCAGCTGACGCTCGCGCAGGATGGTGCGCAGTCGCGCGACCTGACGCCGCGCCGAGCGCATCGCCATCGGATTTTGCAACTGTCGCGTCCCGCGTTGGAACTGCAGGTTGAAGACCTCTCGGTAGGCCTCGTTGATCGCCTCGCCCAATTCACGGTCGGTCATCGAGCGGGCTTCGTCGGCAAGCGGGTTGGCCATGCTCACACCACCTCGGCCTCTCGCACCACGACTCGCGTGCGCACGGGTAGCTTGTGGCTGGCTCGGCGCAAGGCCTCTCGCGCATCGGCTTCCGGCACACCGGCCAACTCGAAGATCATGCGTCCAGGCTTGACCACCGCCACCCACTTCTCGGGCGCGCCCTTACCTTTGCCCATGCGTGTCTCGGCCGGCTTTTGCGTGACCGACTTATCCGGGAAGACGCGAATCCAGACCTTCCCGCCACGCTTGACGTAGTGGGTGATCGCCCGACGCGCGGCCTCCAGCTGACGGCCGTCGATCCAGGCCGCATCCAGCGATTGCAACCCAATTTCGCCAAAGGCGACCGAGTTGCCGGACTGCGCCATCCCGCGACGGCGCCCGCGGTGATGCTTGCGCCACTTGACTCGTCTCGGCTGCAGCATCAGCGGCCTCCTCGCCTGCCTGCGGCCGCCGGCTCAATTGCCTGAGCCGGGCCACCGGCTGTTTCCGTTTCCGCTTCGAAGGGCAGAATCTCGCCCTTGTAAATCCAAACCTTGACGCCAATCCGTCCGAAGACCGTCTTCGCCTCGGCGAACCCATAGTCAATGTCGGCGCGAAGCGTGTGCAGCGGAACGCGACCCGACATTTCCTGCGCCTTGCGCGACATCTCGGCGCCGCCAAGTCGGCCGGAAATGATGATCTTCGCGCCTTCGGCGCCGCGCTGCATCGTCCGTTGGACCGCCTGCTTGATCGCGCGACGGAACGCGATTCGGCGTTCCATCTGCTCGGCGACATTACGCGCGACGAGTTGGGCGTCCAGCTCTGGCACGCGAATCTCCGACACGTCCACGCGCAGACGAATGGGGCGCGCAATCAACGCTTCAAGGTCGCGGCGTAGCTCTTCAACATTCTGTCCGCCGCGACCGATCACGATGCCCGGCTTCGCTGTATGCAGCTTCACGCCGAGCTGATTCGCGTTTCGCTCAATGTCGATCCGCGAGATCATGGCTTCGCTCAACCGATCCTGGATGAAGTCGCGAATTCGACGATCTTCGCCCAGCAACTCGGCGTACTGCTTGTCCGAGTACCACTGCGAGCGCCACTCGTAGATCGTGCCAATGCGGAAGCTGGTGGGATGAACTTTCTGACCCATGGCGTTATCCGTCCTCTGCGTCCTGGCCGTCGGACACGACGACGGTGATATGCGCAGTGCGCTTCAAAATCCGACCGACCCGACCGCGCGCCTTGGCGCGGAAGCGGCGCAGCGTGCGGCCATCGCCGGCGTGAATCTCATGGATACGTAGCTCGCGAGGGTCCAGCCCGTAGTTGTTCTCCGCGTTGGCGACGGCGGAGTCCAAAACTTTGGCCACATCACGAGCGATCGGCTTCGGTGTGAATCGGAGTTGCAACCGCGCCTCATCGACCGGCATGCCGCGCAGACCCTGCATGACCAG
>RKRS01000139.1 GCA_007571275.1 Dehalococcoidia bacterium | reverse complement strand
TCGTCGAAATGCCGACCGCCGATCATCAGGCCGATCGGCATCCCGTTACGGTCGTAGCCGCAGGGGATTGAGATGGCCGGAATCCCGCTGACGTCATACGGAGCGGTCAGACGAGCCAGCTCCGCCGTCGGATCGCCATCTTCGATCAGTGGCGCCGTCCGCGAGCAGGTCGGCGAGATCAACACGTCTACTTCCTGCAGAACCTGCACTGTCTCGTCGACGAACTTGCGTCGCAAACGCTGGTCGTTGATGTATTCGACCGCGGACACCGATAGTCCCGCCTCGATCCGCTCGAGGACATCGCCGTACTCATCGCGCCGTTCTCGCAGCCACTTGGCGTGATATGCCGCTGCCTCGGCGATGATCGTCAGTCCGCGCGGACGGTCGGTCTGCAGTGGCAACTCGACTTCAGTCACGGTCGCGCCCATGCTACGCAGATGATCGACCGCGATCTCGCAGTGCTCGATCACATCTTCCTCGCAGCCCTGCCAGAGCATTCTGCGCGGTATACCGATACGGATCCCATCGACGCCCTCGACCAACATCGACGTGCAGTCGCCGACGGGAACATCGGCGCTGCCTGGATCACTCGCGTCGTAACCGGCGATCGCGTTGAGCACGAGTCCCGCATCCTCAACCGTCTTGGTCAGCGGACCGACATGGTCCAGCGTCCACGACAGCGGCAGCACGCCCGTCCGCGAGACGCGTCCGTAGGTTCCCATCAGCCCCGTCACGCCGCACAGGCTGGCTGGAATGCGGATGCTGCCGCCAGTGTCCGACCCAAGCGCGCCCAACGACGATCCAACCGCCACCGACGCCCCCGAGCCGCCGCTACTGCCGCCTGGCGACTTGCTCAGATCCCAGGGATTGTGGACAGGCCCGAAGTGTGGGTTGCGGCTGGTCGTGCCAAAGGCGAACTCATGCAGGTTGAGCTTGCCGGGCATCACCGCGCCAGCTTCCTTGAGTTTCCGATAGACCGTTGCATCCTGATCCGGGACGCGGTCGTGTAAGAAGCCTCCGCCGCCGGTGGTCGCAATCCCGGCGGTATCGACCAGGTCTTTGAGCGCAATCGGAATGCCGTGCAGCGGTCCCAGATCACGACCATCGCGTAGCGCGTCGTCCGCCGCCGACGCCTGCTCGCGCGCCAGCTCGGCAGTCACGGTGATGTACGCATTGAGCAGCGGTTCGGTCGCCTCCAGCTGCGATAACACTGACTCCGTCAGCGCAATCGCCGTCAGGGAGCCGTCGCGCAATGCGACGCCCGCCTCGACGATGGACAGGTCGTATGGTTCACGATGTTCCATCGTCAACTACCTCTCCGCCACGCAGGTCGCCCACATCGAACCGCAGTCCGAACGCTGGTTCCGTTTCACCCAAGTCGGGGAGCGGCTCGCTGCGCAACACATTGTTCAATGTCCGCGTCACGATTGGTAGCGCCCGCTCCAATTCCTGCTCCGACGCCGATGCGCCCAGCGATTCGGCGAACGAACGTAGCGCCTCCAGTGGTGTTGCTCCCATGCCCATTCCTCTTCGTCTCAGAACGCCCTGCTGAATCTGGGCGCGATTATAGGACGTGCCCCTATTCTGCCCGAGACGAGTCACGAGAGAACTACACGCGCATTGCCGAGAGGATCCCACGACATGGCCGATGAAGTCCTGTTTGATGTGTCCGAACGAGTCGCCACGATCACGCTCAACCGCCCTGACAAGATGAACACGATCAACAGCGCGCTCGGCTCGCAGCTGATCGAGGCATTGGTCGAAGTACGCAACAACGACGAGATTCGCAGCGCCGTGATCACCGGAGCGGGTGAACGCGCCTTCTGCGCGGGCGCTGACCTGACTCAGGGCGATGGCCCCGCCGCCTCGGCTGGCCCAGCCGGACACTTCCCGACCAATCCCGGCCCGCGCTTCGACGAGTTCGACGCCAGGAAACCGCTCATCGCTGCGATCAACGGTCACGCGCTCGGCGGCGGATTCGAGATTGCTCTGGTCTGCGACATGCGGATCGGCGCGGAGAATGCTCGCGCTCGCTTGGGTCTGCCCGAGATCACGCTTGGCTTCTTCCCGCTCGCCGGTGGTCCGATGCGTCTGCCCCGCGCGATTCCCCAGGCGTACGCGAACGAAATGCTCTACTTGGGACGCCGCCTGAGCATGGAAGAAGCGCTGCAGTGGGGAATCATCTCCCGACTCGTGCCACAGGAAGAGTTGCTGCCAACCGCGCAGGAGATGGCCGCTCAGGTCGCCGGCTACGCGCCGATCGCCGTCCGCGCGATGAAAGAGTTGATCAACGCCCAGACCGACATGACGCTCGACCAGGCCAATCGTTTCGGCGCCAGCCTGCGTTGGATCGTGGGTCAGACCGCCGACTCGAAAGAAGGCCCAAGAGCCTTCGCACAGGGCCGCAAACCCGAGTTCAAAGGCGAGTAGGCTGATTGAGCGCCGTCCGCTACCAGTCAGAACTCACTGCGCCGACACGGATTCCGATCTGATTATGGATTGGTCGTCGGTGTGCGGAGGATTACTCAACATCAGGAAGCCCTGAGAAGCAGAGGCCAGCAACGCATCCCGTATTCGATCTTGCTCGGGCATGCCCTGCAAATCGATCTTGCCCTCGGCACAGATAAACTCTGCGCCGAGTACGCCGCCTGCAGCGTTGACGTCCACGAGTCGGTCATCGCCAAACGCACGAGTCTCAGCGACTTCACCCTGAGCGAGTCGCACATACACGATGTCGCCGACGTCATTGAGGTTCACGGAAGTGGCCATGGTCTGCCTCCTCATTCGCCGTGCCAAGCCACCGTCGCAACGACCGGCGGCTCGGAACTGGTTCGGGTGTAGACCTTGCAGACGCGGTTTCCGAACCGTCTCAGACTGCTCGTACACGGCTGACGGCGGAGTCGGGCAGGGCGTTGATCATCGGGATTACTCATCGTCTCCACCACCACCTCCTCCTTGGAGATACCTCGTTCCTGCATTCGCTCCAGCGCGTGAGCCTCGTAGACGATGTGTTGCATGGCGTGTCGAAGATCGTATCTGCCCTCCGTGCCTGTGCCCTTTATCCTCCACCCCATAACCTATGTCCAACAAGGATCGACCCATGCGAAGCCAGGAATCACTCAACGAGCTGCGCTATCTGCGCCGCATCCAGGAAGAAGTCGAGGACCAGTGGCGCGCGCCGCGACCTGACCTCGACCGACTGCATCGGGTAATGGCGTTGCTCTACACCAGCCATGGATTGGTCTGGAAATCCCACGGTTGCAGTGGCTCCGGCGAGCATGACCCCTTCGCCAGCGAGATCGTCGATCTGGCACTGAGGGTTGAGCGATCCAGCCAGCTGGGCGCGCACCGCGCCTTCCGTCTCTTCGAGGACTGGCGCTGCGAGGCCTGTAGCTGGAATCACAATGCGCTCTACACGCTGTGGACGACAACGGCTGAGCCCGGGGACGAGTTCCTCCCTCTGGACGTCATCGATGATCACCACGCGATCCACGAGCGATCCGAGCAAGGCATCGACCAACCCCTGCCCGAAGCGCTCGACCTGCGCAACAACGCGGCGAGTGTCCGGCTCGAGGCCAACGCTCGTATTGTTCAACGGCTTGAGCATTGGTCGGCCGCCGGCCTGCTCAGCGACGACGTCGAAACGCGCTACCAGTCCGAACTGACCGCTCCAATCGCTGTCCCAGTGTGATCGTCGCGCCATGACCTACCTGCCCCTCGACCATCTCTTCGTCCTCGATCTCACCCGCGCGCGGGCTGGGCCGACCGCGACGCGACAGCTGGGCGACTGGGGCGCGGACGTGCTCAAGGTGGAGCAGCCTGCTGTCCCGGGACAGGCAGAAGGCGTTACCGGCGCTCGCGAATCCTCCGACTTCCTCAACCTGCACCGCAACAAGCGCTCGCTCACCCTCAACCTCAAGGAACCCGAGGCTGTCGAGATCTTCCTGACCCTGGTCGAACGCGCCGATGTCGTGGTCGAGAACTACCGCGCCGACGTCAAGCGGCGCCTGGGCATCGACTACGAAGCCTGTCGCGCTCGCAATCCGGGCATCGTCTACGGCAGCATCTCCGGCTTCGGTCAGGACGGCCCCTACGCCTGGCGCGCGGGCGTCGACCAGATTGCGCAGGGGCTGGGCGGCATCATGTCAGTCAATGGACTGCCCGGCGATGGACCCGTCCGCGTCGGCATCCCGATCGCCGACCTCACCGCCGGCAACTTCCTCGCCCAGGCCATTCTGATTGCGCTGCTTGAGCGCGAGCGGTCGGGGCAGGGACAGTGGGTGCATACGTCCCTGCTGGAGGCGCAGATCGCCATGCTCGATCTCCAGGCCACGCGCTGGACGATTGATGGAGAAGTTCCGCCGCAGGCCGGCAACGATCACCCCACCCTGATGCCGACCGGGGTCTACGAGACGTCGGACGGACACATCAACATCGCCGCCTCGGGCGGCGTCATGTACACGCGCCTCTGTCGCGCCATCGACGCCGAGGCGCTGATCGACCATCCCGACTATGCAACCTCGACACGTCGCTCCAGGAACCGCGTCGCGCTCAACGAGGCGATCAACCAGCGCACCCGCACAAACACGTCCGAGTTCTGGATCCAGCGACTCAATGAGGCTGGCGTCCCCTGCGGACCGATCTATGACATTCCCGGCACGTTCGCCGACGAGCAGGTGCAGCACCTGGGCATCGCCCGCACCGCGCCCCATCCCGAGCGCGGCGAGATCACCGTCGTCGGACAGCCGATCAACCTCACCCGCACCCCGCAGCCCGAACGCATGAGACTACCCACGCCGCAACTCGGCGAGCACACCGACGCCGTGCTGACCGAACTCGGTTACCACGCCGACGCCATCGCCGACCTCCGCGAGCGCGGCGTGATCTAGCGCCTCAGACACGGTCAGTCAGGAGAACCGCCATGAAGAAGCAGATCGGACTTGAGACCGACAAAATGCTGGCCTGGTCCGAGGATGGCATCGGCTGGATGGTCTTCAACAACCCTGAGAAGCTCAACGCCATGGGCGTGGCGATGAACGCCGCGATCCCTACCATCATGCACAGCTTCCGCGACGACCCCGATGTGCGCGTGGTGGTGATGACCGGCGCGGGCGAGCGCGCCTTCGTCTCGGGTGCGGACATCTCCGAGTTCGAATCGCGTCGCTCCGATCCGGAGACGATCAGGAAGTACGACGAAATCGGCGCCGCCGCGGGTCGCGCCTACGGCGAGCTCGACAAGCCGATCATCGCCATGATTCAGGGCTACTGCATGGGCGGCGGGCTGCTTACCGCGCTGCGCGCCGACCTGCGCATCGCCTCCGACGACAGTCAGTTTGGGGTGCCCGCCGCGCGGCTCGGCCTGGGCTACGGCTACGGCGGCGTCAAGACGCTGGTCGACCTCGTGGGCTTCGCCGCGGC
>RKRS01000088.1 GCA_007571275.1 Dehalococcoidia bacterium | reverse complement strand
GTCTTGACCGTCTCCTGGGCGTTCTCCAGGAGCGGCGGCACGCCTTCCTGAATGGTTTTGCGAGCCGCGCGCAGCAAGCGGAAGGAGAGGAACCCGAGGACCGCGGTCGTCAGAATCATGACGAACAACGCGAGCACGCTGAGCAGGCCAGCGACGATGATGACAATGTCGCGGATGTCAGTGATCGTACTCAGCGCCATGTCGTGAGCCTACCTCACCGAGCTGACTCCACGGTTCCGCCGCCGAGCACATCATCGCCGTCGTAGAACACCGCCGCCTGGCCCGGCGCCACTGCGCGCGCGGATTGCATGAGGCGCAGTTGCGCGCCGTGCAACTCAGCTGCGAGCGGGCGGGATCGATAGCGCAGCTGAACCACAAGCCGTTCGCGTGGCTCGGACAACCAACGGATGTCGGAGAGGGTGATGTGGTCGACCAGCAGATCGTCGGCGCTACCGATCATCACCGTGTTTGTCTCAGCGTCAATCGCGGTGACGAATCGACGCTCGCCGCCACCGCCGGTTTGCAGACCCTTGCGCTGACCAATCGTGAAGTGTTGTACGCCGCGATGTCGCCCGACTTCATTGCCTTCAGTGTCGAGCATCAGACCTGGACGGTTCGTAACACGCGTCGCCACGACGGCGCGGTAATCGCCGCCGGGCACGAAACAGATATCAGCGCTCTCTGGCTTGTCAGCGACAGCGAGCTGATGCCGTTCAGCCACGGTGCGCACGTCCGCCTTTCGCAGTCCGCCGACGGGAAAGCGCGTCATTGACAGCGCCTCTGGGCTCAGCGTGTAGAGGAAGTACGACTGATCCTTCTCCGCGTCGATTCCGCGCAGTAGTCGGGGATGGCCGTCGGCGTCGAGCGCCGTACGAGCGTAGTGGCCGGTCGCAATCCAGTCGGCGCCCAGCGCGCGGGCGCGCTCGAGGAAGGCGTCAAACTTGATGAATGTGTTGCAGTTCAGACACGGGTTGGGCGTGCGGCCGTTGGCGTACTCGTCGATGAACTGGTCAACTACGAACTTCCGGAACGGACGCTCCAGATTCAGCGTGTAATGCGGAATGTCGAGTCGCTGCGCGACGCGGCGGGCGTCGCCGATGTCCTCAATCGCGCAACACTGGCTGCGACCGCGGTAATCCTCAGGCCGCGCTTCGGTCCAGAGGCGCATCGTGATTCCGATGACCTCGTATCCCTGCTCGACCAGCAACGCCGCAGCAACGGACGAATCCACTCCGCCGCTCATGCCGACCACGACTCGTTCAGCCACTGGCGCGCTCCTGATCTGGCGCTCTGGCGCTACCATGTAACTCGTGACTACTCCAGCGACGGAACCCGACCAATCCGCGCGAAGTCCCATACGCACCAGCAGAGAAGACGCCGAGCGGCTTGCTCGCGCAATCGTCGAACAGCTCGACGAGCGCCAGGCCGAGGCGATCGTGCTGCTTGACGTCGGCCCACACACCGATCTCGCGGACTACTTCGTGATCGCATCGGCGACGTCGCGGCGACAGTTTGGCGCGCTCGAGGACGCCTTGCGACACGTTCCCGACGCTGATTTCCCCCGTCGCGAAGGCGGCGCCGAAGGCGGCTGGCTGCTCTGTGACTATGGATCGGTCGTGGTGCATATCTTCGACCGCGAAACGCGCGATTACTACGATTTGGACGGCCTCTGGTCGCGCGCCGATACGTTGCTGCGGGTTGAGTAGCAGCAACCGGAGACCATCTCCAAGTTACTCGTAGATCCAGCCCTCGGTGTCCCGTGTCCAGCTGACCAACTCCGACTGGTCGAAGAACAGCGCCAGCTCGCGTTCGCCTGACTCCGGTGAGTCGGAGCCGTGGATGACGTTGCGGCCGAGATCGACGCCGAAGTCGGCGCGAATGCTGCCTGGGGTCGCATCGAGCGGGTTGGTGGCGCCCATCGTGTTGCGCACAAGCTGTACGGCGTTGGCGCCCTCAAAGGCCGCCGCGACCAGCGGGCTGGAGGTGATGAAGTCTCGTAGCCCCGGGAAGAACGGCTTGTCAACGTGCTCGGCGTAGTGTTGGTTGGCGAGCGCTTCGTCCACCTGCATGAGTTTGAGCCCGATCAGCTTGAGTCCGCGTTGCTCCAGACGGGTCAGGATCTGGCCGATCAGGCCGCGCTGGACTCCGTCAGGCTTGACCAACACCAGAGTGCGTTCGGTGGACATGGGACGCTCCAGGAATTGCGATGCTCAGTGGGTTCGTGCACAGTCTCAGCCTATGGCGAGCGGGACTGCCGGTCGTTGTCGGATCGATCACATCGTGGGCGACTACTGTGACGGTTGCGGGCCAATCGCAGGCTCGCGGAGGTAGAGCGGTTCCAGCGCGGCAGGCGGTACGCCATGACCGTTCTGCAGACGTCGCCAGCCGAGCTCGGCCAGAATGCCGGCGCGACGGGCGTTCAACGACAGCGGCGAGAGCGACCATCCCTGCTCGCGCAGGGCCGACGACGTTTCGTCATCCAGTCGGTCCGGCTCGCCACAGATCACGCCCGCGCGACCGGCGAAGCGCTTGGCGTCGGCCAGCGCCCGCTGCAGTTCGAACGTTCCTCCGGTCCTCGCTGGTTCAAGCTCGCGCCAGCGGTCGAGCGGGCCCCAAAAGATCTGCCAGGCCCAGGTCGCTCGCGCGGCTCGATGAATGGCGGCGGCGAGTCCGCCCGCGGCATGTTGGTAGGCCTCGATCTCCAGCCGTCCGACGCCGACGCATTGCAGATCGAGCGCGACCGCCAGGCCCTCGGCGGCGGCCATGCCCGAGCGGATGCCGCCGTAAGCTCCTGGCCCAACGTCCACGAAGACCGCTTCCAACTCTCGCTTGACGATCTCTACATTGCCCGTCTGTCGACAGACAAGATCGATCATCGGGGTCAGTGATGGCGTGTGGCGGCGGCCTGAGCGCCAGCTGATCTCGGTGAGCACATGGCCGTGTTCGCTGACCGCGACGCTGGATTGCTCGCCGACCGTGTCAATCGACAGCTCCATCAGGACGGCGCCTCGGCGACCTGTCCGAGCCGCTCGGACAGCTGTTGCAAGACTGAGCGCGCAGTCTCGCCGACGGCAGTCAGGACGAGCTCGCGCGGCGAGGCGTCGAGCGCGTCTTCGGAAATCTCACCTTCGAGCGGAGTGATCTGGACATGCAGGTGGTCGTCGGGCAGTGCGCCAGCTGCCCGCTCAGGCCACTCGACGAGCAGGACCCCGCCTTCCGCCGCCTGATCGAGGCCCAGCTCGGCGATCAAATCGGCGTCGTCGAGTCGATAGAGGTCAGCGTGACGCATCGGCAGGCGTCCGCCGAGATGTTCGTTGACCAGCACAAACGTGGGTGAATTGACAACCGTCGGCGCGTCGAGGCCGCGACCGACTCCCTGTGCAAAGACGGTCTTGCCGGCGCCGAGATCGCCCTGCAGCAACACGACGGTCCCCGCCGGCGCGTGCTGTCCGACGGCTGCGCCGACCGCGCGGGTCGCTTCGGCGTCAGCGCAGGTCAGACTCAGCAGAGGCGACGAATGCGAACTGAGCGATGCAGTGAAGCTTGTCATGGTCGCAGCTTACCGCCGAGCGCGTATTCTGAGTACATGGACAAGATTCACATCGCCAATTTCTTGCCAGTACCGGAATCGGCGCTGGACATCATTCGCGCCGTCGATCCACGGATCGAGATCTACAACGCATCGCCGAATCTGTTCCGCTATCTGCGCGAGCCTGAGCATCCCCAGGTCGACGCCGGCGCGGCGATCGAGGAAGGCGTCGAAATCCAGCAGCGCGACCGCATCTGGTTCACCTTCATCAGCGGCGACCTGGCAGGTGAGGCGTCGGCGCTGGAGTGGATCGCGTTGGCGTCCGCTGGCGCGAATCAGATTCTCAATCGGCCGATTGGTGATGATGTGATCATCACGAAGATGCCCGGGCTGGCGGCGCGAGTGATCGGTGAGTGGGTGATCACCTTCATGCTGATGGACGCCAAGCGCATGATTGGTCATCTCGATTCCCAGCGACAGGCGCGCTGGTCGCGATCGGATCCCGAAACGCTTGAGGGCGCCACTGTTGGCATCATCGGTTACGGCGCGATTGGCGCTGAGATCGCGCGGTTCTGCGATGCCTTTGGCGCGCGTGTGGTTGGCATTAGACGACGCGCCTCGGGCGATGGAACGCCGCCGGCGAATGCGCCTGCTTCGGTCGCGTTGGTCTGGCCGCCCGAGCGTCTCTACGACGTGCTGGCGGAATCGGATTACGTGATCCTCGCCGTCCCGCTGACCGACGAGACTTACCAGCTGATCGGAGCGGAAGAACTGGCCGCCATGAAGCCCGGAGCGGCCTTGATCAACATCGCTCGCGGCGACGTGGTCGATTGGGACGCACAGGTAGCGGCGCTGGAGAGCGGGCAGCTGCGCGCCTCTTACACCGATGTGACCACACCGGAACCGCTGCCTGACGGGCACTCGCTGTGGAGTGCGCCCAACCTCTTCATCACCCCGCACAACAGCGGATTGCAACCCAACTATTTCGGCAAGGCCGCGCGCCGGTTCGCCGAGAATCTGAGACGGTTCCTCAATGACGAACCGCTGCAGGACGTGGTGGATCGCCATGCCGGCTACTGACCTGGCAACCGATACGACTCCGCAGCGTCACGGCGTCTACATGCCGGCGCGCGGTACCTTCGTCGCCGCCGGACGTGAGCGCGACGTCTCACGGATGCCCAATCCCGACATTCGCTTCGGGATCGGGTTATGGCCGTCTGAGGCCATGGCCTACCTGGAACCTGATGACGCGTTCACTGACGCGGCGGTGCGCTTGCGTCAGCTGGGCCCCAAGCTGGTGGCCGCGCTGCAGACGATGCAGGTTCCGCTGGAGGATCTGAAGAACCGTACGGTGGGCGCGGTCGAGGAGAAGCTCACTATCGAGCTGGTCGAGCGCACGCCGCTCCACGTTGATCTCGTCGCGCAGTACATCGCCGAGCTGCTCGACCACGTTGCGACCATCGTGCCGCTCTGTTACGGCGAAGCGGGCGAGCCGTTGCTCGATGCGCGGGGCAGCCTGCGACGCCTGGCTCAGACTCAGCTGTTGGCGGTTGATCCCGGCCTCGCGGCGCTCATCGCGCCGGGCGGCGGCCTGCCTCACTGGGCGGAGACGCTGGCCTCCGCCGCTATCGGCGTGTCGTCAGACTTCTCGGCCTTGCCGCTCGCTAACGATCCCAACATCTACCTGATCATCAACCATCCCAACTTCGAGCGCGCCGACGCCGAGCAGAAGCTGGCGGCGCTGAAGGCGTCCGCCAATCAGACCATCGCCGCCGCTGAAGCGATTGACGCATCGATGCTCGGCATGTTCCGTTGGCTCGATCAGCTGCTTGATCACCTGATCGGTGTCGTCTGCCGACGTCTGGCGGACGGTGATCGGCTGCGCGAACGATGGGCGTCGGACGACTGGAC
>RKRS01000149.1 GCA_007571275.1 Dehalococcoidia bacterium | reverse complement strand
TGTCGGCGGAGATGGCCAATCGTCGGATCGCCGATGGACGCTCGGCGCTCTATTTCGTCACCGCTGATCTGCTCGACCGATTGCGCTCGGCGATGAACGCTCCGAGCGGCGGCGACTTCTCGTATGCGCTGCTGTTCGAACACGTCCGCGATGCGCCGTTTCTGATCCTGGATGACCTCGATTGCATCTCGCCGACCGACTGGGCTCGGGAGAAGCTCTTTCAATTGCTGAACCATCGACGCAACAGTGGGCGTCGGACGGTGTTGGTCTCGGAGACGCTGGACCTGGCGCCGATCGGATTGCAACCGTTCCTGACGGCGTCGCTGGAACATCTGGTCCTGGGTGGGGCGCTGGCCAGTGGACGCTATCGCGAGTTTGGCGGCATGGCGGAATCGGTACTGTCCCAATTCACATTTGACGGATTTCGAGAGCAGGGGTTGGGCGGTAGCGCCGATGCTGAAAATCTGTCGTCGGTGAAATCCACGGTGAAGGAATGGGCGACCCAACCTGGTGGTTGGTTGACGCTGTTCGGCGGCACGGGCGTGGGCAAGACGCATCTGGCGGCGGCAGCAGCCAACGAACGCCTGGCGGCCGGCGACCGCGTCTGTTTCGCGGTCGTGCCCGAGTTGCTCGATGTCCTGCGGGCGTCGTACCGCGACGACGGCGAAGCGTCGTTCGAGTCAATCTTCCGCTCACTGAAGGAGGTCGATCTGCTGATCCTGGATGATCTGGGGGCGCATCAGTCGACGGAATGGGCGAGTGAGAAGCTCTATCAGCTCTGTGCGTCCAGGTATCTGCGCAGCGCTCCGACGCTGATCACGATGAATGTGTTACCCGACGATCTGGATCCGCGATTGGCTTCACGCCTGCTCGATAGTCAGCGTGGTGTGGCGTTGCACGTGAAGGCGAAGGATTATCGCACGGACCAGCCGGCGCGCGCGATCAGTCGGACGCGGCGTCGATCTCAGCGGCGGGGGTAAGCGAGCCTTCGATCCATGCCTCGCCGTCGGCCCAGACCTCTTTCTTCCAGATCGGAACAATGGCCTTGAGCCGGTCGATACCGTAGTGGCAGGCCTCGATGCCCTCGACGCGGTGGGCCGAGGCGACCGCGACCGCGACCGAGGCTTCGCCAATCTCGAGACGACCGATGCGGTGATGCATAGCGATGTCGAGGACGTCCCAGCGCGCGCGGATTTCTGCAGCGATTTGGCGCATGATTCGCGTCGCCATGGCCGGATAGGCGTCGTACTCGAGATAGTTGACGTCACGCCCCAGGTTGTTGTCGCGGACGACGCCGACGAAGAGCGAGACCGCGCCGGCCTGCGATGAGAGAACGAGATTGTGCAGGGCGGTCGGGTCGAGCGCGTCTTGCGTGATCTTGAAGAACTCGTCCGCCCCACCATCATCAGCGCCGCCGCTGACCGGCGGGATCAGCGCGACCTCGTCGCAGGGTTTGACCGGATGGTCGGCGGAAACATACTCGGCGTTGACGGCGAACATGATCGAATCGCGCATCGGATCCAATTGGGGGAAGCGGTTGACGAAGGCGTCCATAACCAGCTCAGCCGTAAGTGGCTGAGGTAGATTGCAAAGCTCGACCTGACGCATGCCGCAGGTCTCGGCGAGGTTGGCGAAGAGTTGTACTGTGAGGCGCATGAATTCAGTCTATCGACCGTTGTCGTCGGTGTTGGATGTGGTTGAGACCCTGATTGAGGTAGCCCTGCCGCCTCACTGTGTATCGTGCAGCGCGGCCGGCGATCTTGTCTGTCGCTCCTGTCGCGAGCTGATGCGACGCGCGGATGGTCAGCGCTGCCGCCATTGTTGGTTGCCCTCGGATGCGCTGGTCTGCGCTGACTGTCTGTCGCAGCCGTTGCCGCTTCGCGAGTTGCGATCCGGCTTTGTCTACGATGGCCCGACGCGGGGCGCGGTCCTGGCGCTGAAGCATCGCGGTGTGTCCGAAGTCGGTCGGTTGCTCGTGGAAATGTCAGGCGAGATTCGTGCCGCGCCTGACATCGACCTGATCGCGCCGATTCCGATCCCGTTCTTGCGCAAACGACGACGTGGTGGAAACCAGGCAGAACATCTGGCGCGCGCGGTGTCGGAGCAGAGCGGATTGCGACTGGATCGCGGCGCGTTGCGCAGGCGTGGCTGGTGGGGACCGCGACAGGCGCAGGCGCCGTCGAGGTCTGCGCGACGACGTATCGTGGCTGAGGCGTTCGCCGCGGATGCGTCTCGCGTCGAGGGACGCGGCGTCTTGTTGATCGACGATGTGTCGACGACGATGGCGACGCTCTCGGAGGCGGCGCGCACACTGCTGGCCGCAGGAGCCACAGTGGTCGACGCCTGGACCGCGGCGCGAGCGGAGTGAGATGGCAGCGCGGCAAGCGGCGGAGCTGTGGCTGTGCCATCGACCGTTCGGCGATGAGTCTGACGCCGTGCGTATGGTCAATGAGGCGCGTGTCGCGATTGTCCGCGACACGGCCGAACGTGCGCTGACGGCGGGCGTTGGCGCGGTCAGGGTATTTTCCACGACCGCGATTGCGGGACTGGAAGTCGAACGGACCACGCCAGACCAGACGATTGGCGACATCGTCTCCGCCGCTGCCTCAGATACGGACGGCCCCGTCTGCTACGCAGGTAGTGGGATGCCGGCGCTGACGAGCGACGACTGGGCTCGGGTATTGGCAACGCTTGAGACCGGGAAGGCCGTATCCAACCGGATGTTCTCCTGCGACTGGATTGGCGTTCCCCACGGTCGGATCCTGGAGATCGTCCAGGGTGAGCAATTGGACAATCGCTTCGCGCTGCTGGTGCGCGACGATGGTTCAGTACCAGTGGATCAGTTCGAGCGCTCGGCTCGGTCGCTACTGGACCTGGATACACCGACTGATCTGGCGGTGCTCGCGGTGTGCGCCGAGCTTGGGTCGTTGCAGATTGGTTCCAGTCTGGCGGCGGTCCTTGAGACCTGGAGGCCGCTGCTGGCGCCGACGCTGGCGCGGGTCGTAGACGTGTTCGAGATCATGACGATGCGCCAGGCCGAGTTGATGATCGCAGGCAGAGTGAGCGGAGCGGACTGGGCGGCGGTCGACCGCGATACGTCCTGCCGCGTGCGGGTCTTGTCGGAGGAACGCGGCTTGAGAGCTCGGGGCGAGCGAGCTCGATCATTGTTGGCTACGGCGTATCAGTCGCTTGGTTGTGAGCAGTTTGTCTCCTTGCTGCTCGAGATGTCCGACTCGATGATTTGGGATACCCGCCCGTTTTTCTCGCATCTCGGCTGGAATCCGAGCCACAGCGAGCGATTCTGGGCCGATCTCGGCCGCTGGGATGAACTTGCGGACGGACCGCTGCGTGAGTTGATTGCCGCCCTGTCGCCACACCGAGTGTTAACAGGTGGTCACTCGCTGGTGGCCGGCGGTCTGTTGGCTGCAATCGACGAGGCATGGTCGCGGCGAGAGTTATCTGGTTGACTCGCCTGTCTTGACCACGTGTAAGCTGAGCGAGACTGTGATTCGTGTGCTGTCGGTCGTCTGACTGGCGGCGACCCGAGCATTTGGGTCTCCATGACGCGAATGGGTGTGACATGGCGTTGACGTTGGCCGGGGCTGCCTTGGACGCGGTGGATGCGGAGATCGCCTCCGCAATCGAGCGAGAAGCGGGCAGGCAGCGAGACGGACTCGAGCTGATCGCCTCGGAGAACTACCCGTCGGAGCCGGTGCTAGCGGCGATGGGCTCGGTGCTGACCAACAAGTACGCCGAGGGCTATCCCGGCAAGCGCTACTACGGCGGCTGCGAGTTTGTCGACGTGGTCGAGGAGCTCGCGATCGAGCGGGCAAAGTCGGTATTCGGGGCCGATCACGCCAATGTGCAGGCCCACTCGGGCACGCAGGCGAACATCGCGGCGTACTTCGCCCTGCTTTCACCCGGCGACACAGCGATGGGTCTGGAACTGAATCACGGCGGTCACCTGACGCATGGCTTGCCGGTCAACATCTCGGGCCGCTGGTTCGAGTTCGTTTCCTATGGAGTCGATGAGGAGACCGAACGGATCGACTACGACGCGATGGCCGCGGTGGCGCGGGAACACCGACCGAAGGTGATCGTCGTCGGCGCGACGGCCTATCCGCGCATCTACGACTTTGCCAAAGCGGCCGAGATTGCCGAGTCGGTTGAGGCGGTGCTGATGGTCGATATGGCGCACGTGGCCGGTCTGGTCGCGGCGGGGGTGCATCCCTCTCCGCTGCCATATGCGCCGGTGGTGACGACGACCACGCACAAGACCCTGCGCGGTCCGCGCTCGGCGCTGATCCTCACGAACTCAGAGATGGCGCGGGCGATTGATCGAGCGATCTTCCCCGGCACTTCGGGTGGGCCGCATATGCACACGATCGCGGCCAAGGCGGTCGCGCTGAAAGAGGCGGCGACGCCTGAGTTTGCGGACTACGCAGCGCAGATCGTCGCCAACGCGCAGGCGCTGGCTGATGGATTGCAGTCGGAGGGCTGGCGCCTGGTCTCCGGCGGCACGGACAATCATCTGCTGTTGGTGGATGTCGGGGTCAAGGAGTTGACCGGCAAGGCGGCGGAAGCGGCGCTCGACGCCGCCGGGATCACGGTGAACAAGAACACGATCCCCTATGACACGCGGCGTCCGACGGTGACTTCGGGGGTTCGGATCGGGACACCGGCATTGACCACTCGTGGCATGAGAGAAGCGGAGATGCGGCAGGTCGCCAGGTTGATCAGCCGTGTGCTCGACAACATCGATGATGCTGCGGAACAGGCTCGCGTTCGCGCCGAGGTGCGCGAGTTGGCGGCAGGGTTCCCGATCCCCGGCATCCATAGCTAACACCAGTTCACGGGCCCAGTGTCCGGTCGGAGGAGTGATACGTGGCGACGGAATACGAAATCATGGTGGTCCTGCATCCCGACATCATGGGCGAGCAGGTCGAAGAGCGGATGGCGCATCTGCGCGGGACGTTGACCGAACACGGCAATGACGTCACTGAAGTGATCGACTGGGGTCGGCGGCGTCTGGCCTACCCGATCAAGCAGGCGTTTGAGGGTCACTACCTGATCGCTCATTATGAAGGCGACTCGGAATCGAGGCGCGACGAGTTGGAGCAGTCCCTGCTGATCGACGAACAGGTGCTGCGCCATCTGATCATTCGGCGAGACCATTAGCCTGCGCCTCAGGATCGCGAGGGTGTTCTGATGGCGAGTCTCAACAAAGTCATGATCATCGGCAATCTGGGCCGAGATCCGGAGATGCGGTTCACGGCCAACGGCTCGGCGGTGGCAAACTTTAGCGTCGCCTGCAATCGTCGCTATACGACCCGTGACGGCGAACAGCGTGACGAGACCGAGTGGGTGCGCGTGGTCTGTTGGGGACGTCAGGCGGAGATCGCCGGACAGTACCTGCAGCGTGGATCGCAGGTATATGTCGAAGGT
>RKRS01000281.1 GCA_007571275.1 Dehalococcoidia bacterium | reverse complement strand
GTGGCAGGAACTGTGTGCGCGCTTCATGAATCTGCGCGGCGACCCAGTCCTCGTCGCGTCGGCGGGCGGCTTCGCGGTCGAGCGGATTGCCGGAGAAGATATTGCGAAACTCAGCCATAACTCTCTGCTCAGCCGGTATGCGTTTCGGCGTTGTGATCAAACTGCGTTGCCGCTGGCGATCGGGGTAGCCCGGGCATCGTCATGATCTCGCCGGAGATGATCACGACAAAGCCGGCGCCAGCCGAGGGACGCACGTCGCGCACGGTGAACTCGTGCTCGGTCGGTCGGCCAAGCCGAGCCGGGTCGTCCGACAGCGAGTACTGCGTCTTGGCGATGCAGACCGGCCAAGCCTGTTGACCGAGCCGCTGCGCTCGTCTCAGGGTGAGCTCGGCTCGCCGCAGATAGGTGACGGTTTCGGCGCCATAAACCTGACGGGCGACCGATTCGATCTTGCTCTTGAGCGAGTCATCCAGGTCATACAACCGCTGGAATCCTGGTCGTTCAGCAGACAGCGCCTCCCGCACTTGTATGGCCAGATCGACGCAAGCCTCGCCGCCGCCGTAGGGGTTGGCGATCGCTGCTCTGACGCCGCGCTGGTGGCAGTGCGAGCGCACCGCATCTAGCTCTGCCTGTGTATCGGACGGAAACTGGTTGACCGCGACAATAGGAATCACGCCGTGCTGTTGCACGTTGTCGATATGGGCGTCGAGATTCGGCAGGCCCGCTTCGAGCGCCGCCAGGTCCTCGACCTCGAGGTCCCTGGCTGGTCGGCCACCGTGACGCTTGATCGCCCGGGCGGTGGCCACGATGACCGCCGCCTGGGGCTCGAATTCACCGATGCGCGAGACCACGTTGAAGAACTTCTCCGCGCCCAGATCTGAGCCGAAGCCGGCCTCGGTGACCGTGATGTCCGCACTACCGAGCGCCGCGCGTGTTGCGGTGATCGAGTTGCAACCGAGCGCGATGTTGGCGAATGGTCCGCCATGCACAAAGGCGGGACCGCCCTCACCGGTCTGAACCAGGTTCGGGCGGATCGCCTCCTTGAGCAGCACGGTCATCGCGCTGTCTACCTGTAGGTCGCGGCAGATAATCGGCTGGATCGGCGTCGAGGCTGTGTAGCCGACAATCACATCGCCGAGTCGGCGATGCAGATCATCCAGGTCGCTCGCGACAGACAGGATGGCCATCACTTCCGACGCTGGCGTGATGTCGAACGCCTCCTCGCGTGGGATCCCGTCAGTCGTGCCGCCCATCCCGATCACCGCTCCGCGCAGCGCGCGATCGTTCATGTCGATGCAGCGCCGCCAGGTAATCCGACGGGGGTCCAGCCCCAACTGGTTGCCGTGGAAGAGCGAATTGTCGATCGCCGCCGCCAGCAGGTTGTTGGCGGCGGTCACGGCGTGCAGATCGCCGGTGAAATGCAGATTGATGTCGTCAGCTGGCAGGATTTGCGAGCCGCCGCCGCCGGTACCGCCGCCTTTGATGCCGAACACCGGGCCCATCGACGGTTCACGCAGCGCCACGGCGGCGCTGGCTCCAGATGTTCGCAAGGCTTGCGTCAGCCCGATCGCCGTGGTCGTCTTGCCCTCCCCGGCAGTCGTGGGCGTCATGCCGGTGACCAGGACCAGATCGCCCTGCGGTCGCGATTGCAGCCGCTCGAGCGCGTCGGCGGTCAGTTTCGCTTTATGTCGTCCATAGAGATCGAGGTCATCCTCGCCCAAGCCCAGGTCGGCCGCCACATCGACGATCGGTCGCATATCGCTACCCCTCAGCTCGCTTCGGTTAGCAGGGTAGCGCAGCCAGATTCGCTGCCGGTCCTCCGTCGGCGACCGCTCGGTCAGTTTTCGACCGTCACCTTGACATCCGTCACTTTGCGCGAGTTGACGATCAGCGCGATGTTGAAGTCGCCGTCGTCGTTGAGCTGCAGCGGGATCGCGGCGACCCGCCAGGGCGGCTCGAGATCATCGAAGCGATAATCGTTGAGTTCGAAGAACTCGCGCGCGCCAGCGTCGTACTCGATGCGCACTAGTATGTGGTCAGCATCGACCGACTCGTTCATCTCCAGCCGCAACCAGAACGGCTCATCCAGCTTGAGTGCGCGGTTGAGCGGAGTCAGCACCGCTTTGTCGTCAGCCTGCTCGTCAATGTGTAGGGCCGCCACTGCGGAACCACCGATCCCCGAGAAGATTCCCGCTCCGGACGAATTGCAGGCCGCGGCTGACAGAATGATCAGTGCGATCAGCACAAGCAGTCCGGTGAGGCCAGCGCGATCGGTCGACATTAACGAAGAGGTTAGTCTGCTCTGCGATAACCAACTCGTGAATGGCCTGTCGGCTGACAGATTGAGCCACAGAGTGCGAAGGAGAGCGCGTGCAACGAAGAGATCAAGAGGCGGCGCTCTCGATCCGAGGCCTGTACAAGGTCTTCGCTGATGACGGCGCCGGGCTGGAACTGGCCCTGCAGGGCCGAGCCAAAGATGAGATCCAGGAGGAGACCGGAGCGGTCGTCGGCCTGCGCGACATCAATATTGACATCAGGCGGGGCGAACTCTTCGTCGTGATGGGGTTGTCCGGATGCGGTAAATCGACGCTCGTGCGCTGCATCAATCGGTTGATTGAACCATCGCTGGGCGAGGTCTGGTTGGGTGGCCGCGAAGTCACGGCAATGGGTGAGGACGAGCTGCGCGAGGTGCGCCGCCGCGACATGGCGATGGTCTTCCAGCATTTCGGTCTGATGCCACACCGCAATGTGCTGGACAACATCGGCTTTCCACTGGAGGTCGGCGGGGTCGAGAAGCGTGAGCGGCGACGGCGCGCGGTGGAGGCGCTGGAGCTGGTCGGTCTCGGCGAATGGGGGGGGGCAATGCCGAGTCAGCTCTCGGGTGGGATGAAGCAACGCGTCGGTCTGGCCCGCGCGCTGGCGCTGGATACGCCCCTGATGCTGATGGACGAGCCATTCTCCGCGCTCGACCCGGTGATCCGTCGTGACCTGCAGGACGAGCTGCTGCAACTACAGCAGGAAGTGCAGAAAACCATCGTCTTCATCACGCACGACCTCAATGAGGCGGTGCGGGTCGGCGACCGCATCGCGATCATGCGAGACGGCACGGTCGTGCAAGAGGACGCGCCCAATGAAGTAGTCCTGAATCCGCGCGACGACTTCGTCCGCGAGTTCACGCAGGACGTCCGCCTGCACGGGATGATCACGGCGGCTTCGATTATGGATAGTAGCCCCCAGGCACTGGCTGGCCCGATGAGCGCCTCGGAGTCAGTGCCGGAGGATGCGGTTCTGGATGATCTGGTGCCGGCCGGTCTGCGGGCGACGCATCCGCTGCGGGTGCTGGATGAGGGCGGCCAGGTGGTCGGCGTGATTCCGTTGGAGCGTCTGGCGAGAGCAATGGCGTCGGATGAAGCCGCCGCTGCTGTGGCGCGAAACTGAGGAGGCCAGTATGGAAGCAGGCGGCGGGTTTACTCCAAGAACTCACTTTTCGAATTGGCCGTGGCTCGCGCAAGCGCAAGTGCGTGACTGGATGCGCCGCCCAACGGCTCAACTGCCTGAGCGTTGGTGGGTGAGCGCTGCACTGATTGGCGCTGCAGTGATCGCGTTCGTCGCCGCGCTCGAGGCGAACGCGATCGAATTTCCGGTCAATGTCGGTCGCGATGTTGAACTATGGATCAAAGATGCGATCGAATGGTTCCAGAGGACGTTTCAGGGAATCATCGAGGTAATCAAAGATGTCGGCGTTTGGTTCCTGGTGGCCTTTGGCGACATGCTGTTCTGGGCGCCATGGCCGGCGATCGTCATCGCAACCGGATTGCTGTGTTGGCGCGTGGTCAATTTCCGGCTGGCGCTGTTCGCAGTCGGATCGCTGATTCTGCTAGCGGCGTTCGGCTACTGGATCGAAACGATGGAGACACTGGCGTTCATCATCGTGTCGGTCTCGCTCTCGCTGATCATTGCGATCCCGCTCGGGATACTCGCCTCACAAAGCGACACGGTCGACGCTCTCTTTCGTCCATTTCTCGACATGATGCAGACGTTGCCGAGTTTCGTCTATCTGGTGCCTGCGGTCGCCTTACTGAGTTTGGGAGATCTGCCTGGTATCTTCGCCACCCTGATCTATGCGACCCCACCGGCGATCCGCTTGACAAATCTGGGGATTCGCCAGCTTCCTACGGAGACGCTGGAGGCGGCCGAATCGTTTGGTATGACGCGCCGACAGATGCTGCTCAACGTCAAGATTCCGTTGGCGATTCCAACGATCATGGCCGGGGTCAACCAGACGACCCTGATGGCGTTGGCGATGCTCGCGATCGCAGCCTTGGTCGGAGCTGGAGGGCTCGGCGGGGTGGTCTACCAGGGACTGGGACGCCTCGAGCACGGGCAGGCGGTCGTTGGTGGACTCGGCATCGTCGTGTTGGCGATCATCACAGACCGTGTGACTCAGTCGTTTGCAGAGCGGCAACGCGCGGCCTACGAGGGCAGCGGCGCAGCCGACGAAGTTGCGCGACCACCAGCCAACCCTGTCGCGCCTTAAAAGAGATTGCGAGCCGCGCCTTGCGGCCGGGATGAGGTGACAAGCATGTTCAAACTGTTGCGTGATCGGCGAGCGCTCGACCAGGCGACGCTGCTGGCGTCGGTGCTAGGCTGGTGGGTAATCACCGGCCTGGCGTTAGCTGATACGGAGTTATGGAACTACGCATTTCTGGGCGGGGCCAAAGCGCTGTTTGTGGGCATTGGCATTCTGTTGACGCTCTGGCTGGCGCGTCGGCTATGGCGTTTGAGTGGCGACGATTAGCTGTCCTCGTATGCGTTTCCGGACGGGTCCAAAGCCCTGGTTGTGAGTACGGGCGCGCTGATTCGTCGCCTCTCGCGCGGTGACTGAGTCTGCGCAGCTCGGCTTGGCGATCAGGTAGGCTCAGCACAGAGCGAGCGCAGTGCGTACTGCGTCACACAAGGAGGTGCACCATTCGGTTACTGAAGAACTCTCGGTCGCTCTGGCTGACATCGCTGATCGCGCTGGCCGCGTTGGTCAGCATCGGCCTGACCGCCTGTTCGGGCGATGACGAGCAGACACAACCACAGGCGGCAGAGCCGAGCGCCGCCCAGACACAGCAGACGCAACAGCAACAGGCGGCACAGCCCAGCGACGCACAACCGCAGCCGCAGGAGCAACAGCAGGACGCCGCCCAGCCAGCCGCGACCAGCGACCAGCAGCAACAACAGCAGACGGTGAGTTCCGGCTACAGCGGGCCCGTCGGTCCCGACAGCGGGCCCATCGTCTTCTCCGACCTCAACTGGCAGTCCTCCGAGATTCAGGTGCGGATCGCCGCATACATCATCGAACACGCGTTGGGCTATGAAGTCGACATGATCGCTGGCGACACGGTGCTGCTCTGGGAGGGTCTGACCAACGGCGACACCCACGTGACGATGGAAATCTGGCCCGCCCAGCAGCCCTGG
>RKRS01000258.1 GCA_007571275.1 Dehalococcoidia bacterium | reverse complement strand
AACCAGCCCAGCGCCTGCGTCGAGGAGGTTCCCGCCTCATATTGCGTCAAATCCAGAATCCGAACATCCGACAGCGCCAAAGACATCGCAACACTCCTCACACTCTGTTGAGAGGATAGCCAACCAAATGCCCAAGCCCCGCGAAGGAGCATGCTCCCTCCGGCAGTGGACGCCCTGGACGATACCTCGTTTCGTGCGTAACCTTCTCGAAGATTGCCGGGATCAAATGCAGGTTTGGAAGGTCAGGAGGCGAGATGCAGGAACCAAAAGGGCTGAGAGGCCAAGAATCCTCCGTCCACACTCTCTTCGGCCTCACAGACGATCGGTTTCGAGCACCAGAGTTTCAGCGTCACTTCGTCTGGGGGAAAGCCGAGCTTGACTCATTCTGGGAAGACTTGAGCCAACTAATCGATGAAGAGATCGACGACGGCTCCATGCAAGATCAGCCGGCATTGTTTCTTGGAGCCGTCGTACTGCAGGCCCTTGAGCCAGGGCCGCCGGGTACTGGTGTCCTCTACTCAATCATAGACGGGCAACAGCGAATCACTACACTCTATCTGACCTTAGTCGCTGTCGCTGAGGCGTTTCAGGATGCGGGCCATCCTGACACCGCCAGATACATGTCCACGGAGTACTTGCTCACACGCGCACTAAAGTTCGAACACCAGCCACGAGTTGAGCCGACAGTTAGCGACAGAGGTGTCATGGCGGACATCATGTCGTGCTTGGAGAATCCACCGCCTCGAAGCAACTGGACAACAGAGAAGTCGCCGGATGCCAGTCTCTATCAGGCATGGACTCGAATCCGTCAGGAAGTACGAGACCGCTGCCTCTCTGCGCTTGGAGAGTCCCGGATAGACGTGGAGGCGCTCGAGCGACTTCGAGATCGAATCCTGCATCAGATTGAGTTAGTTACGATTACCTTAGGCAATAGGCACAATTCTCACGAGGTATATGAACGACTCAACCATAGAGGAAAGGAGCTTACAGAACTTGATTTGGTGCGAAACGCAGTGTTCTTTACTGCAGGCGGCGATCCCAACACGACTCGCGTGATTTATCAGTATCACTGGAATCCGTT
This sequence comes from Dehalococcoidia bacterium, assembly GCA_007571275.1. Taxonomy (GTDB): domain Bacteria; phylum Chloroflexota; class Dehalococcoidia; order Bin125; family Bin125; genus Bin125. The sequence continues at coordinate 4,382 of RKRS01000258.1, read as the reverse complement.
TGAGTCTCAACTAGCGAGCCAGCAGGACGCCTTTTGGTTCCCGTATGCAATGATTCGAGTTCCGTCGACCACACGGGCTCGTTCCTATAGTGACCTCGTGGACTATTGGAAGAGCAAACTGACCAACGGGCGGCAGGGCTCAGCCCCGGCACAAGCGATTGTCGCTGACCTTCGAGAGTTCTTGGATGGTTTCCGAGCCATTAGCGGCTTGACTGACAATGCTGATAGTGCTTTCGATAAGGCTGTGTGGGATGCTCTCATGCGACTGCGGCGAATGGACGCTCCTCCGGTGATGTATCCTTTCTTGATGCAGTTGGTGCAACACCATTTGAATGGCACAGTGTCCTCTGACAAGGTGGTGAGTGCGATACGGACTGTTGACTCTTTCTTGGTGCGAAGACGGTTCTGTGGTATTGGGACCACCGGGATCCATGCAGTGTTCAAGAGCCTGTGGAATGTTGTGAAAGATGATCTTGATGAAGTTCCCCAGGTGCTCATAGACAGGAAACTGCAGTTTACAGATGATGAGGAGTTTGCACGGGGAATCCGTGAGCATAGACTCTATCGAGTCAAGGCAACTCATAGGAAGTATGTCCTTGCTGAGTATGAAACCAGCTTTCCGGGCGATAAATCGTATCCACTACCGGATGACATCACCACGGACCATCTACTACCTCAGGGTGTGGATCCACTCGTTTGGGGTAGTGTTTCCCAAGAGGATCGTGACTCCCTTGTTGATACTTGGGCTAACCTCGTCCCGTTGAGTCAAGATGCGCAAAATCAAAAGGGCGCGAAGAATTGGGTTGACCAACGCAAGTTGATGGTTGACAGACAGGGTACGGTTTACAAGTCAACCAGGGAAGTGTTTGACCTCTGGCCTAACGAGTGGACAGCCGAAACCCTGCGGGAGAGAGCGGATTATCTGGTTGATTGGGCCCTGATGAGATGGCCGCGTGAGATTCCGTCAACAAGCTGAAGGTCAGCAATCAGACACGATATGGCTTTCGCTGTCCCCCTAGCCAGCCGCGACCAGCACTCCCGCCTCTGACAGGCTGGACGCTCGCTCGCCGAGGACTTCGGCTCCGGCTGAGCCAGGTAGCATCGCTGGCCGTCCGATGTTGACCGGCGTCCGACTCATCCGCACCGATGGACCGTTGGTCCGCACTCGGCCTCGACCTTCGTGTTCTCGGGTCACGGACAGACCCAGCCTGATCGCTCGTTCGGCGGTCATCGCGGACTCAACCGATTCGATGGGCGCGGCGCCGATGCCCGTTGCCGTGAGCTCGGCGATCCACTCAGCGACGCTCCTGGTTCGGAACTCGGACTCTGTGGGAACGTCGTCCGCCTGCTCGGGCTTCGCGCCGACGAAGAGCCAGCCGTCGGCGGCCTCGTAGATGCGATGCAGCGGGCCCTCGCCGACGGCGTCCTGACCGTGCGGCTCGTCCCAGCGCTTGCCCTCATAGCCGTGCAGCAGATTCGACTGGATGGTGCTGGCCGTGCGCGCGAGCGCCGTGAAGACCTGCTGTCCCTCGCCCGTGCGCAGGCGGTGGTAGAGCGCCATGCCGACGCCGAACGCGCCGTTGATCCCGGTGCCGTAATCGTTGATCGCGAACGGCTGCAGGGTCGGCTCGGTGTCGCCGTAGCGAGTCTGCATACCCGACGCCGCCTGCGCCAGCTGTTCCCAGCCCGCCCGCTCGGCCCAGGGACCGATCTCGCCGAACGCATTCAGCGAGGCGTAGACGACGTCAGGATTGATCCGCCTGACCGATTCGTAATCGACGCCCAGTCCACCGACCTTACCGAGTCGGTAGTTCTGCACGACCACGTCAACATCGGCGGCCAGCTCCATGAACGCCTCACGGCCTTCGTCGCGCTTGAGGTCGAGCAGCAGCGAGCGCTTGCCGCGGTTGATGTCCTCGTGCAGCAAAATCCCGTTCTCGCGTGACGGGTTGTCGATCTTGACCACGTCAGCGCCGAACTCGGCCAGCGTCCGACCACAGGTCGGCCCGGCCAGGATGATGCAGAGATCGAGCGCCGTCATGCCCTCCAGCACCTGCGACAAACGCTGACCAGGCGCGCGCATCGCGGCAGGAGCGGTGCGTGACAGTTCCGAGAGGATGTCGCTGCGGTCGGCGTCGAGCGCCTTGCGGGGACCGCGAATTTCGCCTGGCGTGCCACCCATGCGCACCTGGATGCCGGGTTGCAGCATGGGACCGATCTGCGGGTCGTCGAGCTCGACAATGATTTCCGCCTCGCGCGCGTGCGGCTCGTGCAACCATTCGGCCGAGTCGAGACAGCGCACGGTCGGCGGACCGGCGCCGTCCTGATTGATCAGGTCTTCCCATTCCTGCGCGGTGCGGGTCAGGAAGATGTTGGTCAGTTGCGCCCGAGCGACGTCAGCCAGTGAGAAATCCTGCTGGATCTCCGACGCCTTCGACCATGGCTCATCGAGCCACTGCGGTACGCCTGCGGCGATGCAGAACTGTCGAATGAAGTGCGAGTAGGCGGCGTGAAAGAAGACCCAGCGACCATCGGAGCACTCATACGGACCGACCCAGGGCACCGGACCACGCGGCGCAGCCCGATCGAGGAACTTGAGGCCGCGAATGCCGATCGCCTGATAGAGGCTGTCGTGCAGCGAGGCTTCGATGCGCTGTCCGAAGCCGTCTCGTTCTCGCGCGACCAGCGCCATTGACACGCCCGCACAGCCGACAAACGCTGCGTAGGACGAGGCGATCGGCATCGCCGTGTAGACCGGCTTCGGCGCGTCGGCCATGAGCGAGCCGCTGTAGGTACCGACCGAGGCCGAAACCACGCCTTCCCAGCCGGGAATGCTGGCGCGCTCATCGTCGGCGGAAAAGCCGGGCAGGGACAGATAGATCAGGCGGTCATTGCTGTTGGTCGATTCCTCTGCCCCCAGGCCCAGTCGGTCCATGACGCCTGGTCGGAAGTTCTCGACGACAACGTCAGCCGAGGCGATCAGCTCCTGCGCGGTGCGACGACCGGCTGCGCTCTTCAGGTCAAGTGAAATTCGCCGTTTGCCACGATTCCAGACCGCATTGGCCGGCGTGTCCCACATCGGACCTGAGAGCGGATCGACGCGGATCACATCGGCTCCGTGGTCGGCGAGCATCATCGCCGCCAGCGGGCCGGCCATGTACTGTCCGAAGTCGATCACGCGAAGTCCGTCAAGCGCGCCCATAGCTACCTCCGTTGCAGGTTGGCCTCAAGGTTGATCACATATGGCAGAGGCTAGCGGCCAGGGACGATTGTTCAGCGCCTGATTGATCGCCGCATCGACCGCTGCCAGGAATTGATCGACCGATCCGTCGTTGTGCAGCACGAGGCTGGCGTTGGGCGCGCGTTCGGCCCACGGCGTCGCCGAAGCCATCCGCTGCTCCGCTTCCTCGCGCGACAAGCTGTTACGGGCCATCAGTCGCGCCAGCGCCGTTTCGTTCTCCGAGGCCACCAACCAGCCGGCGTCGCAGATCTCCATGTAGGGACCCTCGAACAGGCGCACCGCTTCAAACACCGCGAGCGGCGCTGGATCGTCCTTCAGCGCTCGCAGGAGTCGCATGAACTCGCCTTCGATGTCGCCGATTGCCGTCCGCAAGGCAGCCAGTAGGTCGGGCTTGCCGAAGACGATGTCACCGAGCGCCTTGCGGTCGATGAAGCCGTCCTCACCGACGACCCGCTCGCCGAACTGAGCCACGATTCGATCAAACGCCGGCCGGCCCGGCTCATACATTGTGTGGACGTGGCGGTCGGCGTCGATGTGTTTCGCGCCGTATGCGTCGACGAGGTGCTGGCAGAGCAGGGACTTGCCACAGGCAATCGAGCCGGTTACGCCGAGTACATACGCCATGTCGGTAGGCTACTGCGGTATGGCGGACCAGAGCAGAGTGCGTTGCCATTGGCCGGGCGATGAGGCCGAGATGATCGCCTATCACGACCATGAGTGGGGCGCGCCGACGCGTGATGAGTCCGCCCTGTTTGAAGCGTTGACCCTTGAGGGCGCACAAGCCGGCCTGTCCTGGCGTACCGTGCTGATGCGCCGCGATGGCTACCGCCGCGCCTTTTGCGGTTGGAATCTGGAACAGATCGCCGCCTTCGACGAGGCGGATATCGAACGGCTGGCCTCTGACCCAGGCATCATTCGTCACCGCGGCAAGATTGCCGCGACCGTCGGCAATGCGCGTGCAACGCTGCTCCTCCGTGCGCAAGGACTATCGCTGGCCGGGATCGTCTGGGCATACGCCGATCCCGCCAACGCCCCGCGCGTTGACATCCCCGCTCAGAGCGCCGTGTCCCGAGCGATGTCCCGCGAATTGAAGCGTCGTGGATTTCGATTTGTCGGACCGACGACCTGCTATGCCTTCATG
>RKRS01000178.1 GCA_007571275.1 Dehalococcoidia bacterium | reverse complement strand
GAGGTGGGGGCGGCGGGATTGGGCGCAGCAGTCGGTCACTTCGTCGCTCCTGATTTGACTACTGCTGCGCCATCATCAGACGGAACGCGTTCTTTGCCGCTTCGTATGCCGCGCCTGACTTTGGATACGGGGTGACCGCAATTTCCAATGAGTGGATCGCGCCATCGAATTCGAATGGGGCTTCGTAAGAGTCAGTCACGGGCGACTTGCGATCCGAACCGACGTCCGCTCCTCCGCGACCGCCGAAACCGCCGCGTACCAGGAATGGCACACTGCCTTCCGCGACGCGCTCGCCGTTCAGATGCAGCGTGACCTGCCCGGGCGCGGAGGGCGCCTCGCCATCCATGCTCATGCTGACCGTGCAGCGGCCGTCGGGCAACTCGTTGTCGGCAACGATGTGAGTGACATCAGTGAAGGCGTTGTAATCGAAACGCAGACGGTTGTCCTTGATGTAGAAGCTCAGGCCACCCATCACCGAGCCGCGCGCGAAGATCACCCCGTCGCCACAGCCATCACGTTCGATGTCCGCCTCCAATGTCCATGAGCCCAAACCGATCGCAGGCGCGACCTCGCCGGGCAGATGCGAAATCGGCGGTGTGTAGCGGTACGTGAGCCCATTGTGCGGGCCACCGGGTCGCTGGGTGGGCCCGCCCAGCTGGAAGCTGCGGTCGTCCAGCGGGAGCACCCCGTAGCGGCCGGCCTCAACCCACCAGCGGTCGACCAGCTCGCGCAGCTTCTGGGGCTGCTCGGCGGCAAGATTGTTTGATTCCGAGAAGTCCTCGGCGACGTGATACAGCTCCCACTCATCGTCGCCCCACGGATCGTTCTTCTCGTGTCGGGTCACAGCTTTCCAACCGTCGACCCAGATACCGCGGTGACCGAGCATCTCGAAGTACTGCGTCTCTTTCGCGGTTGCCGCATCCGAATCGTCGAAGGCGTAGGCGAAGCTGACGCCGCTGACCGGCATCTGACGCTGGCCAGCGTAGACATCGGGCGCTGTCGCCTGAACCGATTCGAGCACAGTCGGGAGCACGTCGCTGACATGGTGGAACTGGCGGCGGAAGCGACCGCGGTCGCTGATTCGATCGGGCCAATGCACGATCAGCGGTACGCGGACGCCACCGCCGTGCGTGTTCTGCTTGTACCACTTCAGCGGCGTGTTTCCCGCTTGCGCCCAGCCCCATGGATAGTTGGGCGAGCTCTTTGGACCGCCGATCAGATGCAGCCGCGACTGCGCCTCGTCAATGTCATCAAGCAATGGCTGTCCGTAGCGCGCCGTATCGGAAACGCCTTGCGGACCACCTTCCTGGCTGGCGCCGTTGTCAGCCATGAGCAGGAGTAGCGTGTTGTCAAGCTGTCCCGATGCGTCGAGATACGAGACGAGCCGCCCGATTTGCTCGTCGGTGTGAGTCAGAAAGCCGGCGAACGCTTCCTGGAAGGTCGCCAGGAAGCGTTGTTGGTTGGGCGAGAACTCATCCCACGCCCTGACGCCCTGATTGCGCGGGGCTAGCTCCGTGCCTTCGGGAATGACGCCCAGCTCGAGCTGTCGCGCGTACCATTCCTGGCGCACTTCGTCCCAACCCTGATCAAATTTGCCGCGATAACGCTCGATGTACTCCTGCGGCGCCTGATGCGGAGAGTGGGTTGCGCCCAGCGCGAAGTAGAGGAAAAACGGCTGCTGTGGATAGATCGACTGATGGTCACGCAGGAAGCCGGTGGCCTGGTCGACGATGTCCTCAGTGAAGTGGTAGCCCTCCTCGGGCGTACGCGGCGGATCGATCAGATGGTTGTCGTAGCAGAGATCGGGGTAAAACTGGTCGGTTTCACCGGAGAGGAAGCCGTAGAAGCGGTCGAAGCCGCGTTGCAGGGGCCAGTCGTGGAAGGGCCCTGCCTGGGAGCAGGTTTCGGATGGATTCAGGTGCCATTTGCCGACGGCAAAGGTGGCGTAATGCTCGTCGCGCAGGATCTCGGCCATCGTGGCTGCATTGCGACTGATGGCGCCGCGCATGTTGGGATAGCCAGGATCGTAGCTGGAAATCGAGCGCATCCCGACCGCGTGGTGGTTACGGCCGGTGAGCAGCGAGGCTCGGGTCGGCGAGCAGAGCGCAGTGACGTGGAAGTTGGTGAAGCGCAGACCATTGGCGGCGAGACGATCGATGTTGGGCGTGGCAATCGTTGAGCCATAACACCCCAGATGAGAGAAGCCGGTGTCGTCGAAAAGAATGACCACGACGTTGGGACGATCCTGCGGCGCGGTCGGCAACGGAGGCCACCACGGTTCGGAATCGCGGAAGGTTCTGCCAATCACGCCACCGAAATCTTCTTGCTGATTCATCGCCGACTCCTGATCTGAAGCTGAACCGCTGGTTTTCCTCAAGATAGTGAAGCGTCTGTTGCAGATGTTTGTGAGAGCGCGCCCGCTCGTTAGCATTCGGTATAGATCACGGATTTGGGGATTGGTCGTCGGATGGACGCTGCTGTTGAGGGAATCTTTTCCGGTCTGCGCGTGCTGGAATTTGGCCTGTTTGTCGCCGGGCCATACGCCGGCGAGCTGCTGGCGCACGGCGGCGCCGATGTGATCAAGATTGAGCCAATCACCGGCGACGCGACGCGCTTCAACTCAACCATTGTGCCTGGTGAAGGTCGACACTACATCATCAAGGCGCGCGGCAAGCGAGGCGTACCGATCAACCTGCGCCACCCTGAGGGCCGCGCGCTCGTCCGAACCTTGGCGCTGCGCAGCGACGTGATCATTTCCAATATGCGCCCTGGCGCCCTGGCGCGACTGGGACTGGACTATGAGTCGCTGAGCGCCGAGAACGAGCGGATCATCGTGGGCGAAATCTCGGCGATGGGCGAAGCGGGACCCTTCGGGATGCATCTCGGCGCCGACTTCCAGGCTGCGGCCGCATCGGGGCTGACCATGTCGACCGCCAACTTTGAAGGCGACGAGCCGCAACTGCTCGACGCCTATCTGTGCGACTTCCACGCCGGGACGATCCTCGCCTTCGGGATCGCCGGGGCGCTCTATCGTCGGCAGTTCACCGGCAAGGGACAACACGTGCGCACCTCGCTCTATCAGGCGGGACTGGCGCTGCAAACGGCCACTGCGAACCTGTTCGACGCCGTTGACGGCTGGAAGCGCGAGTTCGCCGACTGGATGCAGGCCGAACAGCCGCATCCACGCGACGCCGCCAGACATCGTCGCGAGCAGACGGCGCTGATCGTCGGCGGGCTGTACGAGACGCGCGACGGACATTGGGTCACGCTCGGCGCGTCGCGGCTGGCCTTCACACGGCTACTGGACGCATTGGAGATCGATGATCCTAGCGCGCACGATCCTGAGTGGGAAATGCCAGACGATCCGCGTGATCACTTCGCCGCCTTACGCGCTCGGATTCGCGCAGTCGTGCGCCAGCAGGATGGTGAGGCGCTACGTGATCGGATGCAGGCAGCAGGCATTCCCTGTGCGCTGATGAGTTCGCTCGAGGAAACGCTGCTCAGCGAGCACGCGCGTGTCAACGAGTACGTGCACGAATTCGACCATCCTGCAGTTGGCCCGGTACTGATGCCTCAGGCCCCGCTCAAGTTCAGCCGCGACCACTATCGCGCAGCCGAGCGAACCCCCGCCTTCGGCGAGCATCTACGCGAAGTGATGGCAGAACTCGGCCTCGACGACACGGCAATCGACAAGCTGATCGAGAACGGCGCGGTCGCGGAGAAGCTTCCCTAACCACCGCGTAAACGTGGATCGAAGATGTCGCGGATGGAGTCGCCCACGAGGTTGAAGCCAAGCACGGCGATCGTCATGGCGACGCCGGGGAAGATACTCAGATGAGGATGCTTCCAATTGGAGCGGGCTTCGGTCAGCATCCGCCCCCAGGACGGATCCGGCGGTGGGACGCCGAGCCCGAGGAAGGAGAGCGCGCCCTCGAACAGAATGGCGCCGCCGAGCAGGGCGGTGACATAGATCAGCAGCGGCGGACCCATGTTCGGTAGCACGTGTCGCCAGAGAATGCGGAACGGTGACGCGCCGACGAGCTGGGCGGCTTCGACATAGCTTTGGGCCAAGGTTGCGAGCGTACTCGCACGCACGATACGGACCATTCCGACGGCGAACAGAATTCCCATGCCCAAGGCAACGGATTGCCAGTTGCGACCGATTACCTGGGACAGCAGGAGCAACAGGACGAGGCCAGGGAAGGCGAGCAGCATGTCGATCAGCCGCTGCAGCAGCAGATCGACTGCGCCTTTCGCGTATGCCGAGACCATGCCAAGGACAAGCGCCGCGCCGACGCCGATCGCCATCGCGCCCAGGGCCAACGACATCGAGAGCCGTGCGCCCGCAATCACGCGCGCCAGATAGTCCCGTCCGAGCCGGTCGGTACCGAACCAGTGCTCGCTGTTGGGGCTGTACAGGATTTTGGGCGAGATCGTTTCCGCATCGCCGGCGATCAGCGGCCCGAAAGCGGCGAAGAAGACCACCAGAATGACGATCAGTAGTCCGAATGCGCCCAGCGGATGTTGCCGCAGCAGTCGGCGCGCGCGAACGCTGAGGGGCGGCTTCTCGGGAAGCCCGTATATGTCGAAGACCACCGCGCGAGGTTCTGCACTGCTCACTGGAACCGAATCCTTGGATCAAACATGCCGTAACTGAGATCGACGAGCAGGTTGACCAGGATGAACGCTGCGCCAAAGATCAGCATCCAGACCTGGACTACAGGGAGATCGTTGTTGAGCAGGGATTGCACGAGATAGCGTCCCATGCCTGGGATGGCGAAGATCTGCTCGACGATCACCGCACCGGCGACGCCGTTGGCGAAGACGAGGCCGATCAGCGTGATCAGTGGGATCATCGCGTTGTGCAGCGCATGGCGGACAACCACGACTACCCCCGTCAACCCCTTGGCGTACGCCGTTCTGACGTAGTCCTGGCGCAGGACCTCGAGCATTTCGGAACGCGCGACGCGACCGAGCACGGCCGCGCCTGCCAACGCGGCGATGGCGGCGGGCACGATCATCTGGATCAGGTTGGTACCAGGCTCCTCCCAGAGCTGGACATAGGGCACAGGCGGCGCATATCCCCAGAGGACCAACGGCACGACGACCACCAGGGTGGCGAGCCAGAAATTCGGGATGGCCAGGAACAGAATCGTGATGAAGCGAATGCTGTAGTCGTCAGCTTTGTTTTGGCGAACGGCCGACCACACCCCCGTTCCAATCCCCAGCGGGATATAGATGATCAAGGTCAGAATGAGCAGTTCTATGGTGACCGGCATCCGGCGACGGAAGTTATCGAGAATGTCCTCTTTCGTTAGCCAGGACGTACCGAAATCGCCGGTGAACACCTGTCCGATCCAGTTGACGTATTGCACGTGGACTGGTTTGTCGAGACCGAAGTGCGCTTCCAGCTTGGCCCGATCATCGGCGTTTGCAGTCCCCGGGAAGCCAGCCGAGAGCCGCGCGTC
>RKRS01000282.1 GCA_007571275.1 Dehalococcoidia bacterium | reverse complement strand
ACCCGTTTTTCGATCATGATCACCGTGACGATGCCATCGAGGTCAGCGCCGTAGTTTCCAGCGGCGTAACCGGCCAAGGCTGGTCGCCGAGTCTTGACGCCCATATGCCCGCCGATGCCCAGCGTGCTCGGCTTGTCGGGACGGATGGCCTGAAGCGCCAGATCGACGTCATCGGGCGTGCGGATGTCCGTGTAGAGCACGGCCTTGAAGCCCGCGCCCAGCGCCGCCTGAGCCCAGAAGGTCTGGTTGGCCTGATCGAGCTTGATCATCAGGGGCAGGTTGCCGCACTGGGCCGCACGCGCCAGGTGGTAGAGCGTCTTCATGTCGAAGGTGGAGTACTCGGCCACGTACTCCGCGTAGTCGAACTGTCCCGTGTCGCCGATCAGTTCAGCGATGTCGGGGTCGTTGAACAGGAAGTGGGTGCCGATTGTGGGCTCGCCGGCATCGAGTCTCTCGCGGAAGGTGTTGGGCAGTACCGCCATTGATTCGTCTCCTCATCCCGCTACAGCGTTGGTCAATTCAGTCTGGGAATTAGCTTGCAGACTAATGGCGCAGCTACACTCGCCGCCGACGCACCGGATCAAGCCGCTCGGTGAGCACATCGGAGAGGAAGTTCAAGGCAGTCAGCATCAGTGCAAGAATCAACACGGGTCCCAGCACAAAGTGCGGCGCGTCGCGCATAAAGGGTCGGCCTTCCTGCATGATCGCGCCGAGTGTCGGATCAGGGAGTTCCGCACCCAGCCCGAGAAAGTTGAGCGCGGCCATGATCAGTACGGACGCCACAACCGCCAGGGGCAACTGCACCGTGAACGCGCCGAACGTATTCGGCGCGACGTGACGGAAGAGGATCCGTCGGCCCGAGAGTCCGAGACAGCGTCCGGCCAGTACGTAATCCCGCTCGCGTTCGCGTAGCACCCCGGCGCGCGCCAGGCGCGCGGAGCCGGGAATATTGAAGAACGCAATGGCCACGGCGACGCTGAAAATACCGGATCCCATGATCGTAATCAGCAGGATCGCGAACACGATCCCCGGGAACGCCAGCAGGACGTCTACTCCCCTCATGAGCAGGGTGTCGGTGCGTCCTCCACGCCAGCCTGCGGTGTAACCGATCGTGATGCCAACCAGCCAGCCGACCACCACGGCCGCCAGGCCGTGTTTGATCGTACGTCCCAGCCCGACCGAGTTGCGGGCCAGCAGATCGCGCGAGATGTGATCGGTGCCCATTGGCGCGTCCCAGGAGATACCGCCATTCTTCGGGCCGCTGCCAGGTTTGTTCGGATCGGTCGGATCGAGCAGCGGAAAAACGAAGGCGAAGAAGAGCAACACGACCAGGACGGAAATAGCCAGCGCGCCGCGTGGCTCACGCATGATCGCGCTGATCTCAATACCGACATTACGCAGAAAATGAAAGCGATCACTCTCTTCCTGAAACGGCGCGGCCGCGATTCGCCCTGACATCGCTACGCCTCCGAACTCTGCCCGATGCGAATGCGTGGGTCGAGCCCGACGTAAACCAGGTCCACAATCAGGTTGACCACGACGAAGACGAAAACAAGCAGGATCGTGGTCGCCTGGATGACCGTGTAGTCGCGGTTATTCACGGCGTTGATTAGCGCCCGCCCGAGCCCTGGCCAGGTGAAGACGGTCTCAATCACGAGCGTGCCGCTCAGGATGCTGGCGAGCTCCAGTCCCATGATTGTCACCACCGGGATCAGGCTGGGTCGCAACGCGTGGCGGACGATCACTGCACGGTTCGTGAGCCCCTTCGAACGGGCAGTACGGATGTAGTCCTCGGTCAGGGTGTCGAGCAGCGATTGTCGGGTGAAGCGGCTGATATTCGCTGCAACGATCCCGCCGAGCGCCAGCGAGGGCAGAGCCAGATGCTCCAGCGCCTTGATCGGGTCCTCGGTTAACGGCACACGGCCTGATACGGGCGTGAGGTCGAACCACACGGAAAACACGATCAGATACACCAGGCCGGCAACGAAGGACGGGACGCCGATGTTCCAACTCGTCCACAGTGCGGCGAACCAATCGAAAAAGCCACCGCGATTGATCGCGGCGACCACACCAAGCAACAACCCCAACGTGAAACCGATCACGATCGCAAACCCGGCCAGTTCGATCGAGGCCGGGATGGCGTTGCCCAGAATCTCCGTCACCGGCAGACCGGTCAGGGACTGGCCGAAGTCGCCGCGGAAGATCCGTCCCAGCCAAATCCAGTACTGCTCGTACATCGGCTTGTTGAGGCCGAGCTCCTCCTTGAGTCGTTCGTATACCTCCGGGTCGGTGTTGCCCATTGCGTCGCCGATTGCGCCGGCGACCGGATCGCCAGGAATCAGGCGCACAGAGGCGAAGATCAGGATGGAGGCGACGAAGAGAACCGGGATCAGCTGAGTGACCAGGCGGCGGAGTACATAGGTCATCGTGCGAACGCTGGTAAGGCCAGTGCGCGATTCAGTTCAGGCAACTGATCATGCGCGGCCGCCTCAAAGCTGGACGGCCGCGCATATATGAAGACGTGTTAGGTCTGTTCCAACCAGATCGTCTGCGGATTCGGGGTGGTCGGCCCGGGATCGGGCACATGCACCCGGTTGGTATAGAACTCCGCTCCCCGCTGGCGGGCAATGGCTTGAGCGAACATCACCTCGTGGAAGGTCTCATTGAATGAGCGCCAGTACTCCTCAGTGTCCTCGTGGTTGCCAGTCTGGACATCGATGATCATGTCCAGCCAATGGAAGTAGTTATCCATGTGTGGACGCTCGCGGACGGGGATCGGGTTGCTGGCGTCGCCGCCGCGCTTGGCGTTGCCTTCACCGTGCAACGCGTCCTGCATCACCATCGCCAGCGCCGCGCTTTCGGGGCGGATCCAGTTCCCGAAGCCGATCAGGAAGTTGCCGAAGTCGCCGGCCTGCTGCTTCTCGATCATCACGTTGTACTCGGTCGGATCAAGCTCCAGCTCGATGTCCAGGGCTGACAGCTCAGCCTGCAGCAGCTGGGCCAGGGCAGGCGCGTAGGGGCGAATCGGCAGCGTGCTGGCCGTCAGCACTGAGCCTTCTCCGACACCAGCGGCGTCGAGCAGCTTGGCGCCCTCAGCCGGATCGTAGTTGGGGCGATCAAGGTCCTCGATGTAACCCTTCGATCCGCGCTGGAAGAAGAGGCGGCCAGCATCGTCATAGGGTCCGAAGTAGTCCCGCACCACGCGCTCGTGGTCGACCATGCGCCAGACGCCATGCCGCGCACGCGGGTCAATCGTCGGCTCAACGTCGATCGCGAAGCGGAAGATCTGCCCGCCCAGGCTCGTGCCGGCCCAACCCCAGTGCTCATCGCTCGCGATCAGGCGGTCAATCGTCTCCGGGTTATTGAAGGGAATCCCGTTGTGCGAGTCGATGTCGCCCGCTTCGAGCGCGATGCCAATCGCATCAGCGTCGGAGAAGATCGTATACGTGATCTCATCCATATTGGGCGCGCCCATGTGACCTTCGGTGAAGGGCACAAGGCGCCAACCCGTGTTGGGGTCATAGCTATCGGTATCGAAGCGCCAGGGGCCCGTGCCGATCAGGACGGCTTCTTCATTGCGCGCCATGTCCAGCGCAGGCGCTGTGACGGAACCGGTGGTCTCCGGATGCCCCATCCGCACGTAGGCGGTCAGCGCGCCGGTGAAACCGCGTGGCTCGCCCAGGTTGAGGCGGAAGGTGGCGTCGTCGATCGCTTCTGTGCCGGCGATGACCTTACCCAGGTTGTAGGCCGGGGACCCCCCCCCTGAAACGCCCTGGTCACGGATCGCTTCGTAGCTGTGTGCCGCGTCCCCAGCGACGAAGGCGCGGCCGTCGTGGAACATGACGTTCGGCTTGATACTGAACACCCAGGTGAGGTTGTCCGGCGTTTCCCAGCTTGCCGCGACATCGGGCTTGATCTCCCAATCGGGGTTGGCGTACTCCCAGAACTGATTCGCCGTCTCGTTGAGCTGGACGCCGCCGTACTGCGTCAGGCAGTTGTACATGTAGCCGGACGGGTCGATGGTGCCATTGTTGCCGGCAGAGTTCCAGGGGAAGCGGATCAGCGTCAGCTGCGACGCGGCGGCGCGCTTGAACACGCCGCCAGTCTGAATTGTGTTGCCCTGGCTGTCGACCATCGCCTGGTCCTGCGCCTCAGCGACAGCGGCTTGCTGCTGATCTTGCTGCTGTTGCTGCATGGCCTGTTGGTCGGCCTGCTGCTCTTGCTGCTGCATGGTCTGCTGTTGTTGCGGCTCCGCTTGTTGAGTCTGCGCGGCCGCCTGCTGCTGTGCGTCGTCGTCATCGTCGCCGCAACCGACCAGGGCCAGGCCAGCAGCTCCGACCCCTGCCCGCGCGCTCGCACGCATCAGCGACCGTCGGCTCAGTCGTTGCCGCTTCATCCGTGACCAATAATTCCGCTCCATTGAGTGCCCCTTCCTGTCTCGCTTCGCACAACACCCGCGCTCTGCGTAGTTTGGCAACCTCAGCATAAAGGTAAGCGCCGAATGCTTCAAACTGGCCAGTAGGCTCAGTGCGACGAGATCGGCGGGTGGACGATTCGCTCGTCCCCGACAAACGATTGAAAGGTTGCATTGACCAGTGACGCAGACAGCTCAGCACGGATCTGACTTCGCCGCTGCCTGTGTTATCTGCCGTGACAGCGTTTGTACTTTTTGCCCGATCCACAGGGACAGGGGTCGTTGCGGCCCACTGTCCGCCCCGCTGCCGGCGCTGAGGCGTCGATCAGACCAGCCGTGATCAGGGGCGGCAGATCACGCTCGATAATTCGCTGCAGACGCTCGCTGCCGCGTAGACCATGCTGTCGGTCAACGGCGCGAATGATCTCGGCCAGTGTGCGGCTGCCGTTCATCAGCTCGATACACACCGCCATCACTGCAGTCACGGGATACGGATCGGAGCGGCGGCCGCTGCGCTCGACGACCAGCTGATACGCGTTCTGATAGCTCGCGCCCTCCAGGCGGCTGCGCGGCTCGAGCTTGACGTGTGAGGGAAGTGACGGAATTGCCCGCAGCAACCGGCCCGGCTCAGCGGTGAGTGCAGCAGTCGCCTGGCGTCGACGTTCCGCTTCCTGATCACGACGTCCCACCTCAGATGCGATCTCGGCAGGTAGTGCGCCACGTTCGATCACGGCTCGCTCGTAGCCATGCGGCGGCTGGCCACTGACGACCCGCACGAATGCTTCACGTGGAGTTGCGCCGTCCGCCTCATCATCCGCCAGAATCCGCCGCGCCTCCCAGAAGTAGGAGTCGGCGCTGCGATTGGTTCCGTAAAAGAGCTGCGCGGTCAGGTGAAAGTAGTCGTACTGCTTGCGATAGAGCGTCTCGTAGGCTTGCGCCGCCTGCGCGCGGCTGCGCGGCTCAGTCAAAGCCGACTGTACGTAGCGCGCCGCCAGGCTCGCGCTGCCCAGCGCCAGATGTACCCCTGAAGAAAAGAGTGGATCGACGAAACAGGCCGC
>RKRS01000151.1 GCA_007571275.1 Dehalococcoidia bacterium | reverse complement strand
GGGGCGTCTGTTCGTCGAGGCCGTCGTGCAGGAGCGTGATTACGCCGTCGTCCAGAACGTGACGATGTTTTTCGCCGTCTCCGTCATCCTGGTCAACCTACTGGTTGATCTGTCCTACCCACTGTTCGATCCACGCATCCGCATGGGTTCGGAGGCGAGGGAGTGACTGCGATCGTCGAGGCGCCAGGCGCGCCGCAAGGGTTGCGACAACGCTTTCGCAATCTGGGCGTCGTCCAGGAAGCGGCGCCGATCGTTCGGGTCTACGTCCGTAACCGACCGGCAGTCGTGGGCGCTTTCTTGCTGTTCGGTTTCGGCATCTGCGCCGCCTTCGCTCCGCTGATCGCGCCGGCCGACCCATTGACAACCAACCTCCGACTCGAAGCGGTCTTCCAGCCGCCGAGTTGGGATCACATCTTCGGTACCGACGCACAGGGCCGCGACGTACTCAGCCGCACACTCTATGGCGCGCGGATCGCCTGGCAGATCGTGCTGGCGGCGATCGGCGTCGCCATCGTGCTGGGCGTACCGTTAGGGCTGATCTCCGGCTACATCGGCGGCAAGCTCGACGAACTCGTGATCATGCGCCTCGTCGATGCGCTGATGGCGATGCCTGGTCTGATCCTGATCCTCGCCGTGACCGGCGCGCTGGGGCCGTCGATCACCAACTCGATGATCGTGATCGGCATCGTCTGGTCGCCTGGATATGCCAGGTTGACGCGTGGGATCATCGTCTCGATCAGAAACGATGTCTATGTCGACGCGGCGCGGGCGCTGGGCGCGTCGCCGTGGCGGATCATGTGGCGTCACCTGCTGCCGAATGCGGTCGCGCCGATCATGGTGCTGGCCTCACTTTCGGCCGCCGGGATCATCCTCGTCGAAGCAGGTCTCAGCTTCATTGGCGCGGGTGTGCAGCCGCCGACCCCAGCCTGGGGCGGGATGGTCTCGGAGGCCTATCGCACCCTGATTCGGCGCAACGGCTGGCCAATGGTCGCGCCCGCGGGGGCGATCATCCTGATGGTGATCGCCTTCAACTTCGTCGGCGACGGCATCCGCGACGCGTTCGACCCTCGTCTGCGCAACGTCCGCTGACCAGCCCCCGCTCACACACGGTGTGGCGGAGCCTCCCCTCACCCGCTGTGCGACAGCTTCCCCCCTCTGGGGGAAGCAGGGACGGACGCCTTGGGGGTTGTGATCGCAGAGCTGACTGGGCATACTACCGTCAAGTCTCCAGTAGCAGAATGTGGAGCAGGACAGAAGGGATTGCTATGCGCAACAGAAACTATTGGCAACGGATGAAGCATCACCAGCTCAGTCGACGGGCACTGTTGCGCGCCTCGGCCCGGGCCGGCGTCGGCGCGACCGGCTTGGCGCTGGTCGGCTGCGGTGACGACGATGATGACGCTGCGCAGACCGTGGCGCAGGCGCAGCAACAGGATCAACCGCAGGACCAGCCGCAGGTCCAACAACAGGCGCAACAGCCTCAGTCCCAGGCGCAGCCAGCTCAGCAGCAGGACCAGCCGCAACAGCAGACTGCGGCGCAGGCCGAGCAGCAGGCGCAGGCCGCCACCCAACAGGAAGAGGTGGCCGAGGAGATTGCCGAGGGAGCCGGGGAAGTCGAACAGGAATGGTCCATGCCGCTTCCGCTCGACCAGGTTGACCTGGACTCCGAGGTGGTGATTGCCGTGCCCTCCGACTCCGGCGGGCTGGACCATCACCGAACCGGCAGCGCGCAGAACTACATCAGCCACGGCGCCGTCTACAGCGGTCCGCTCGATCGCGATCCGCGGGACAACTCAATGGCCGCTGGTCTGGCGACGCCGGAGTGGATCGATCCCGTCACCCTGCGACTCGACATCATCCCGGCCAAGTTCCACGATGGCTCAACCCTGGTCGCCGGGGACATGGTCTTCAGCTACGACCGGATGGGCGGTCTGGCCGAATATCACCAGGGTGGTGAAACGTCCGACCACCCCGGCGGCTGGGTGCCGGCGTACCCGGCCCGAAGCGCGCTGAACTGGGTGCGCAATGAAGCGCCGGACGATCGCACCTGGTCGATCGAGCTGCCGGCGCCCGATGCTGGCTTCCTGACCGTCAACATGGACGGCTCTGGCGAGGTGACGATCCACTCGCAGGCGGACACCGAAGGCCGCGGCGATCTCGCGCTGGACCAGGAGCCAATGGGCACGGGCCCGTATCGGTTTGTCAGCCACACCGACGACGAGAACTTCATCTTCGAGCGCTTCGAGGATCACTACAACCCGATCGATCACCCGCTGCGGGTGACGCACGTGCCGCACCACAAGCGGTTGATCGGCCTGGTTCGGCCTGAGCTGCAGTCGCGCCTGGCCGGCCTCGAAGCCGGAGAGATCGACGTGATCTCCGAGGGCGTCGGCGTCCAGGCGGCCAAGCCCTACATCGACGATCCCAACTACACCGTGCAGTATCAGCCCGGCGCCGGCTGGTCGGTGCACAACATCTACCCCAACCTCTGGCAGCAGACCACGCCCGACGGCGATCCCAATCCCTTCCTCGATATCCGCGTGCGCCAGGCCGCCAACCACGCCATCAACCGACAGGCGATCATCGACAACCTGTTCCTCGGCGTCGGTGATATGTCGATGCTGGTCTACAGCGGAGTGCCTGGTTATCCCAGCCCAGAGCAAAAAGCGGAGGTGGTCTTCGACTACAACGTCGAAAAGGCGAAGCAGCTCATGGCCGAGGCCGGCTATGAGGACGGCATCGACGTCCCGCTCTACTACACCCCCGACTGGGGCGGCGATGTGGTCGCCGATCTGGTGCTGGTGGCGTCCCAGGACCTCGCCCAGATTGGCATTCGCGTCACGCCGGTGCCGACGCTGGGCTCTGAGTACTTCACTCCGCAGTACTCCTCGGGCAGGGACGCGGCCCCCTGGGGCTTGTACTGGTTCTACGCCAATGCCGTCCCCGACATCGGCTCGATGTGGGAATGCTGCGGCAGCGCCGATGGCTTCTTCACCATCTCCCCACCTCAGGATCCGCGCCTGCAGGAGCTCTACCTCGCACAGCGGGTGGAGCAGGACCCCGAGCGCCGGCTGGAGCTCATCTCCGAGCTGCTGCTCGAACACACGCGCCAGGCCACCTTCATCTTCATCGTCGAGCCGCCCGACACCGTGGTCACACGGGCCGACATCAACTATCCAAAGGGTGGCCGCGTAGGAAATCTGAACTTCCTGATGACCTTCGCGATCCAGCGGATCAAGACCTGACGGGCGCTGCCTCTCGCCCCCAAAGAGTGGCGCCACTCACTCCTCCCCCCGCAAGCGGGGGGAGGTACCCTCCTGTCTACGCAGGGGCAGGCTCCGGCAAAGGGGGCGCTTCTACCGGCGGAACTCCCTCAGTCGCTGAGCGACAGCTCCCCCGCGGAGCAGGGGAGCACAAGAATGCACACTGGGCAGCCCCTCAAAAGGGGACAACGAATGCGTATGACAGCTTCCCCCTCTGGAGGGAAGCGGAGATTTGCACGATTCAGAATGCCTAGACTGACCCCGCGCTGATTCGTCTTCATTGGGATTTGATGCAGTTCTGGAACTACCTCATCATTCGGTTGATCCAGGCGGTCTTCGTCACGTTGTTGGTCGTGACCATTGTCTTCTTCGTCTCGCGCAGCGTCGGCAATCCCGAAGAGACCATGCTGCCGCCGCTGACCACGACCACTGAGGACAAGGAGCGCTTCCGCGAGCTGCTGGGGCTGAACGATCCGCTCTATGTGCAGTACGGCAACTTTCTGCTCGACCTGGTGCAGGGCGACTTCGGCACCTCCTGGCGCGGCGGCGGCACCTCGACCCTTGACTCCATCGGAGACCGGGCGCTCAACACCCTGGAGCTGGGCGTGGCCGGCGTGGTCTTCGCGATCGTGCTGGCGGTGCCGCTGGGGATCATCGCGGCGTTGAAACGCGGAACGTCGGTCGACTGGCTGGCGCGATTCGTCGCGGTGGTCGGCCAGGCGACACCGAGCTTCTGGCTGGGCCTGATGATGATCTTCTTCTTCGCCGTCGAGCTGGGCTGGTTCCCGACCGGCGGCGCGAAAGAAGGCTTCCGCTCACTGATCCTGCCCGCGATTGCGCTGGGCCTGTTCGAGATGGTCGCGATCATGCGCCTGACCCGTTCGGGGATGATCGAAGTGATGGACACCGACTTCGTCCGCACGGCGCGTGCCAAGGGGTTGAGCGAGCGGACGGTGATCTGGCGTCACGGGGTGCGACACGCGCTGCTGCCGGTGGTGACGATGCTGGGCCTCTCGCTGGGCCGCCTGATCGGCGGCACGGTGATCATCGAGATGGTCTTCGCCTGGCCGGGCGTCGGACGGCTGATCATCGACTCGATCCTGAAGAACGATTTCCCCATGGTGCAGGCAGCGATCATTGTGCTGGCCGCGTCGATTGCGCTGGTCAACCTGGTCGTTGACGTGTCCTACCGCTTCATTGACCCACGGATTCGGGCGGGAGCGGTCTGATGGCGCAGAGCACCACAGCGACGCTCGAATTACAGCTGCGCAGGCGGCGACAGATTCGCTGGCAGCGCTGGCTGGGGCTGTCCGTTCCTGTGCTGATCGCGCTGGTCGTGATTGTCTCCGGCCTGCTCGCAGACGTGCTGCAGACGCACGACCCGGAGTTCATTGACCTGGCCGCGCGCCTCTCGCCACCGGTCTTCGACGGCGGGACCTGGGCTCATCCGTTGGGCACGGACGAGCTGGGGCGGGACATCTACAGCCGATTGCTGCACGGGGCGCGAGTCTCGCTGATCGTCGTTGCGATTGTGGTTCCCGGCGCGGCGCTGTTCGGGACGCTGATCGGATTGGTCTCCGGCTGGGCCGGCGGGATGACTGGCCAAATCCTGATGCGCATTGTCGACGTGCAGCTGGCGCTGCCGGCGATCCTCTTCGCGGTGCTCATGGCGAGCCTGGTCGGTCCCAGCCTGACCAATGTGATCGTCATCCTGCTGATCTGGACGTGGCCCTCGTATTCGCGGCTGGTGCGGGCGGATGTGCTCTCGTTGAGAGAGCGCGACTTCGTCACGGCCTCACGCTCGGTGGGGGCGGGACCCTGGTGGATCATGCGCAAGCACCTCTTGCCCAATGTGCTCAACACGATCGTGATCATCATGACCCTGGAGGTCGCGCTCGTGGTCCTGGCCGAGGCCGCGCTGAGCTTCCTCAGCGTCGGCGTGCCGCCGGGTACGTCCTCATGGGGACGCATGATCTCCGAAGGCCGCGACACAATGAACGTCGCCTGGTGGCCAATCTGGCTGCCAGGACTGACACTGTTGATCATCTCGCTGACCGGGAATCTGATGGGCGACTGGCTGCGAGACGCACTCGACCCCCGCCTCCGCAACGTCCGCTGAGCGGCGGTTGCAATCGTCGATGGAGCTAGGCATAATTCGGCAGTCCTTGTATCAGACCACGGGGATTGCAGGAAGAGATGGTTATGAGCAACCGAAACAATTGGCGACAGATCCGGCAGCGCGCGCTTTCGAGGCGCCGCCTGCTGCAGGCGACCGCCCGCGCCGGAGTTGGCGCAGCTGGTCTCGCCTTGGTCGGCTGCGGCGACGATGACGACGACGGTCAGCAGCAAGCAGCGCCAGCCGCCGCGCAAGCCCAGCCCCAGCAGGGGCAACAACAGCAACCGGCCCCCGCACAACAGCAGCAGGCAGCCGTCGCCCAGGCGCAACAGCAGCAGGCCGGTCCCAAGCAGGGCGGCGTCATGCGCGTGGGCACTGGTCGAGCATTGGCTGAGCACCAGGCAGCCTTTCCATTCGGGGCATGGGGCGAGGCATTCCCTCTATACCATCCCATGCTGGAGGGCTTGACCAGGTACAGCGACAGCCTCGATCCACAGCCCCGTTTGGCTGAGAGCTGGGAATTCAACAACGATCAGAGTGCGCTGCAAGTAAAGCTGCGACCAGATCTTGAGTTCCACGACGGCAAACCGCTGACCGCGAACGAAGTTAAACGCAGCTTTGAGGCCAACATCGCTGAAGGCGCTCCCGCCAGTCAGGTGGCCGGTGTGATTCGCCAGTACATCGACAATATTGAAGTGGTGGACAAAACCACGCTGACCTTCAATCTTGCCTGGAGAGGCACCTACATCTTCGATGTCTTCGAATACGCGAACATCGCGGATGTCGACAACCTTCCCGAGTTGGACGGCTACCAACGGATCAACGGCAGCGGACCATTCAAGTTCGACCGCGACTCATACCGAGTAGACGAGTATCACCGGATGGAACGGTTTGAGAACTTCCATGAGCCGGCCCATCTCGATGCGATCGAGTGCTTCACCTTCCCCGACGAAAGCGCGATGGCGCTGGCGCTGGAGGCGGGCGAGGTCGATTTCACCAACGTGTTGCCTCATCCGCTGCACGATCAGTTCGATGCCAATCCTGACATTGAGCTACAGCTCGGTGGACCAGTAGACAGCATCTTCGTGATCGGCATGGTCTCGAAGACCGATGACGGTGGCAGCGACCACTTTGATAACCCGATTTTGCGTCAGGCGATGCAGCGAGTCATCGATCGCGAGAGGATCGTGGAGGAACTCTTCGCCGGCCTGGCTACGACCAGAAATGTGCTGTGGGCGCCGCACAACCCTGCCTACGATCCAGCCCGCGACTACGAGTACTTTGACCTGGAAGAGGCGCGAGAACTCGTGACGAAGGCCGGCTACGGTCCCGAAGGCACACCGACGCTCAAGATTGCGACCTTTGGCGGACCCCAACAGGAGATTCTGGAGTTGGTCCAGCAAGACGCCGCGGTGGCTGGAATCAACTACGAAGTCGACCGGCTCGAGTTCAACATTTGGGTTGAGCGGTTCCTCGGCGGTACCCACACGGATGGCTACTGCTCACACTTCGGGTTCTTCCAGCTGCATCCGCCGACCCTGCCGATCATCAACTACCAGATGCGTACACCGGTCAACGCATGCGCCTATGACTCGGAAGAATACCAAGCGACGATCCAAGCGTGGAAGGATGCCGAAAACGATGCAGACCGCGCAGCGGCGAACGAGCGCTTCAACACGCTCTGGGACAATGAGCAGTGGGTAACACCGGTTGCCACGGCTAACTTCCTGTTCGCCTGGAACAAGCGCATCCAGGGCTTTAGCGAAAACGCGACAGGCCAACAGCGATGGCAGGACTTCTGGATCGACGACTCCGCTTAGTACTGCCTGACTTTCGCAGACTGCTATCGCGCGCGCGGCCACTGCCAAGTTCGCCCGCCGTGCCCGCTATGTGAGAGCGACGACTGAGCGTGGGGCGCTACCTGTTTCGCCGTGCCATCGAAGCGCTGTTCGTCGTCTTTCTGGCGAGCATCGTGATCTTCCTGATTATCCGCCTGATCCCGGGCGACCCGGCAGTCCAGGTTGCCGGGGTAGACGCAACGCCGGAACAGGTTGAGGAGATTCGCGAAAGCCTGGGGCTGAATCGGCCGCTCCTCACCCAGTACACAAGCTGGATCGGCGGCGTGTTCCAGTTCGATTTCGGTAAGTCGTTCACCAAGCGCGTACCTGTTGAAGATCTGATTAGGCAATCATTCCCACCAACGTTTGAACTCGCTGTGGCGGCATACGTGTTCGCCCTGATCGTCGGCATTCCTCTGGGGATCTCGGCGGCGATCTGGGCGGGCAAGGCGCCCGACTTTCTCGCGAGCGTGTTCAATCTCTTTACCCTGGGCATCCCAAACTTCGTGCTCGGAATCATCCTGCTCTGGGTGTTCGCGGTTGAGCTCGGCTGGTTCCCGGTGTCGGGGCGGGTGTCGATTACCGATGATCCTATTGCGGCGATTCACCGTTTGGCACTGCCGGCAATGTCGCTTGGCGCGATCATCGGTGCGATTCTGGCTCGCTTCATCCGCGCTTCGGTGTCCGAAGTGCTGGCGCAGGACTACATCCGCACGGCCCGAGCCAAGGGTCTGGCCGAACGAATCGTGGTCATGCGCCACGCACTCCGCAACGCGATGATTCCGGTCGTTACCATCGTGGCGCTCCAGGTGGGCACCGTGATGGCCGGCGCGATCGTGGTAGAGATCGTGTTCACCCGCCCTGGTTTCGGCTTACTGATGGTGGATGGCATCACCGGCCGAGACTACCTGCTAGTTCAGGCCATGCTGGCGATTCTTGTCCTGATCTTCATCGCCGCCAACACGGCGGCGGACATTGCATACGGCTTCCTCGATCCGCGCATCCGCGTCGGTGGAGGGGAGTGACACAGTGTCCGAATATGCTGCACCCGTCCAGCAATCCACGCTCCGACGACTGCGGGACGAGTCGCTCGCGGTCGACACTATGTACCGAACGGTCGCGAACTGGCAGGGAGCGATCGGACTGGGAATATTGCTGTTACTCGTCGTTGTCGCGGTCTTCGCCGACGTGATTGCGCCGTACGGCGAGGCAGAGCAGGTTCGTGGTTCTCATCTGATCGGTCCATCTTGGCAGCATTGGTTCGGGACCGACAATCTGAGTCGAGACGTCTTCAGCCGCGTGCTCTTCGGATTGCGAATTTCGCTCTGGGTATCCGGCGCTGCGGTGCTTGGTGGCGGAGCGCTGGGCACGCTGTTCGGTTTCTTTGCCGGTTATGCGGGCGGCTGGACCGAGACCATCCTGATGCGGTTCGTCGATACGTTGCTCGCCTTCCCAATCCTGCTGCTCGGGATCGCGGTGCTGGCAATTCTGGGCACGGGAACCCAACAGGTCGCCCTCGCGTTGGGGATCGCGCAAGTTCCTTACTTCGCGCGGCTGGCGCGAGCCCAGATGTTGGCGGAAAAGGAGCGTGACTATGTCCTGGCGGCTCGTGCGCTGGGCGCGCCGCCAGCGAGAATTATCTTCCGCCACATCGCATCGAACACGTTGCCGCCCTTGCTCGTGCAGGGCGCGCTGGCGATGGCATTCGCGGTGATCATCGAAGCGACGCTGAGCTTCCTCGGACTCGGAGCGTCGCCACCCACGCCGACGCTGGGCATCGTGCTCTCGGAAGGCCGACGCTGGCTCACCTCAGGGGTCTGGTGGTGGGTGATCTTCCCGACGATCGGCCTGGCTCTGCTGGTGCTCTCGCTCAACTTCCTTGCCGACGCAGTGGTGAAGGCGATCGATCCGCACCGACGGCATCAGTAGACGGACTGCCTAGTCAGCGCTAGTCAAACGTGATCACGAAGCGGCCTCGATGGCCGCCTTGTTTGAACAGGCGGTGGGTCTCGGAGGCTTGCTCGGCCGGGTAGGTGGAGTTGACTCGTAGGCTGACCTGGCCGTCCTCGACCTGCTGACGCAGGGTGTCGAGCAGGTCAGCGCGACGGTCGTAGGTGAAGACCATCGTGACGTGGAAGTTGATGTCTCGTTCGCCGCCGTCGGGCCCGCGCCAGCCACGCACGCTGGCGTAATGGCCGCCGTCCTTGATCGCGCCGACCGCGAGTTCATTCTGGACGGCGCCGTCGGCCAGACCGTCGACACCCCCGGGCGCCACCTGACGGATTTGCTCCGAGATGTCATCACCGCGCGGGACGACAATGTCAGCGCCGAGCTGCTTGACCAGCTGCATATCCTGCTCTGAAGCATCGCCAATCACGGTGAGCCCGTCGGCCTTGCCCAGCTCGACCATGTATCCGCCATAGCAGCCGGCCGCGCCGGTCACGGCGAGGGTCTGGCCGGGCTGGAGCCCCATCTGGTCCAGCGACTGACGCGCGGTCAGCGCATTCATCGGCAGCGTGGACGCCTCGGCGTAGCTCGCGCCGGCGGGAGCGCGGGTGACGGCGTCGGCTTTGAGCACGATGCTCTCGCGGTAGGCGCCGTGGCTGCCTCGGGGAATGACCATCGCCATCACCGCGTCGCCGACCTGCAAGTCGGTATCGGTGTCGGGGCCGATTTGGTCAATCACGCCAGCGGCGTCCATACCGGGGATGTAAGGCGGCGGTCCCGACTCACGCAACGCGTCAGCCCGTGCGCCGCCGCGGATGAACGTGTCGGTCGGGTTGACCGTGGCTGCGTAGACTCGCAGCCTGACTTCTCCCGGCCCGGCATGGACTTCGGGCAGCTCGACCACTTGCAGCGCTTCAGGTCCACCGAACTCAATCACGCCAACACCGCGCACAGGATGCTCCCTTCATGGCGCGGAGGCGCGACGGTCGCTTCCGCTCCGCGATTCAGTCACTTCGCGCAATCAGATTAGCCGAGATCATACGAACGGATGAAATGCTTGAGAATACGAAGCGCTTGCGCCATACTTGCCGAAATCTGTTGCGCGGTCGCGGCAATTGACGACACGAGGAAGCGCCATGAACGACAAGAACTACTGGAAGCGAATTCGACAGCAGCAGCTGAGTCGTCGGAAACTGCTTCACGCCGGTGGACGAGCTGGTCTCGGCGCCGCCGGACTAGCGTTGATCGGTTGTGGCGACGATGTTGAGCAGCAACAAGCAGTCGCCCAACAACAGCAGCAGGAGCAGCAACAGCAAGCGCAAGCACAGCAGGCTGCCCAGCAAGATCAGGATCAACCGCAACAACAGACCCCGGCTCAGCAGCAACAACAGCAACAGCAAGCGCAAGCACAGCAAGAGCAGCAACAGACGGTGGCGGCGCCTGCGGACGACGCACGGCGCGGCGGCGTGCTGCGGATCGGCTCCGACATCGGTCTCTCAACTTATCGCGCGCCGTACCTGTCTTCCTCGGCCCACATTCCGCTGTACATCCCCTTCTGGGACACGTTGACCAAGTACTCGCCCGATGGTCTCGACCCACAGCCGCACCTGGCCGAGAGCTGGGAACTGAACGATGACCAGACCATGCTGCAGATCAAGCTGCGGCCCGGTTTGGAGTTCCACAATGGCAAGCCGCTGAACGCGACCGAGGTCAAGCGCAGCCTGGAAGCGATGGACGACGAGGGCGTCGCCAACAACCAGGTCAAGGGGATCATGACCAAGTACGTCTCGTCAGTCGACGTGATCGACGAGGTGACCTTGCAGCTGCAACTGGCCTGGGGCGGCACGTTGGTCTACGACGTGCTCAACTACGCCCAGATTCACGACGTGGACGACATCCCCAACCTGGACGGCTACATCTCACTGAATGGCTCTGGGCCGTTCAAGTTCGACGCATCCAGCTATCAGGTTGACCAGTATGCGGCGGGCGAGCGCTTCGAGAACTTCTATGAGCCGGCATTGCTCGACGGGATTGAGCAGTACCAATTCCCCGACGCCACGGCGATGTCATTGGCGTTGGGCGCAGGCGAGATCGACCTGACCAACCGTTTGCCCAAACCGGATTACGAACGCTTCAACTCGGACCCGGACTTTACCGTCGTCGTCGCTCCGCCGACGCTCGCGATCTGGGTGCTGGGCATGGTGATTCCGAACGAGAACGGCGGACATCCGGCATTCGATGATCCCAAGGTGCGACAGGCCCTGTACCGTTGCATCGACCGGCAGCGGATCGCCGACGAGACGTTCGAAGGTCTGGCGCTGCCCAAGAACATCCTCTGGCCACCGTTCTCACCGGGCTATGACGACGCCCGCGACCGCGATTACTTCAACCCTGAAGAGGCAGCCAGACTGCTCGAAGAGGCTGGCTACGGTCCGGGTGAACTGACGATCGAGCTGGGACATGCAGGCGGCGAGGCGAACGAGATCGCGCAGGTCATCGCGTCTGGCGCAGCCGAGGCGGGGATCAACCTCAACATCCAGCTCTACGAGCCGGCAGTTGCGCGCGACCGCTTCCTCAACGCCAAGCACGAGTCGTATCTCTCGTCCTACGCGTTCTTCGCCTTGCATCCACAGACGCTGCCGGTGATGAACTTCCAGATGCGCATCCCCAACTCCTGCGCCTACGGGCCGGACTACTACCAGGCGTTGATCGACAGCTTCGGTACGGCCGAATCCGACGCGCGACGCAACGAGCTGCTGGAGGAGTTCAACACACTGCTCGACAACGAACCGTGGATCGCGCCGATCGTCACGCGCAGCGACATCTGGGCCTGGTCGAGCAAGTTCACCGGAATCGAGTTCGACGTGCTCAGCATCCCCTCGATGCAGCGCATTCATCAGGTCTAGTGAGCCGTGAGCTGACTCGAGGCCTCTGCTTGCAAGGCCGATCTCAGATCGGCATACTCTCCCTACTCCGCCGCCAACCCGTCGCGGAACAGGGAGAGGAGCCCAACGATGGCCGAGCGTAACTACTGGAAACGGATCCGCGAGCAGAAGCTGTCACGTCGCAACCTGCTGCAGGCCAGCGGGCGCGCCGGACTGGGCGCTGCGGGCATTGCGCTGGTCGGCTGCGGCGATGATGACGACGACGGTCAGCCGCAGACGGCGGCTCAGGCACAGCCTCAGCAGCAACAGCAGGCACAGCCCGCCGCTCAGCCGCAGCAACAGGCTCAAGAACCCCAACAAGCGGCGCAACCACAGCAGCAGGCTGCTACCGCCCAGGTCCAGCAGACCGGCGACGGCATCAAGCGAGGTGGCACGCTACGCATCGGTTGGGATCTGGCGCTGTCAGGCTATCGCGGTCCCTACGCGCAGTCACAGCACGGCGCCTTCCACACGCCGGTTTGGGATACCTTGATTCGCTACCCATATGACTCGCTCGAACCGGAGCCGCGCCTGGCGGAATCATGGGAATTCAACGGCGACCAGACGGTGCTGACCGTCAACCTTCGCCCCGGTCTCGAATTTCACAACGCGCGTCCAATCGACGCCGAGTCGGTCAAGGCCAGCTTTGAGGCGATTCTCCTCCCCGACACGCCGAACAGCCAGGTCAAGGGGCCGTTGGCGAAATATGTAGAACGGATTGAGGCGGTCGACAAGACGACGTTGAATTTCCACTTGCTCTGGCCGGGTACGACCATCTTCGACGTGCTCAATTTCGGGCACGTCCACGATCCTGACGAGATCGCGTCGCTTGAGGGCTACGGGACAGTGGCGGCCTCGGGTCCTTTTAAGTGGGATCCGGACCCGCACATTGTCGATCAGTTCGCGCGCGTGGTGCGGCATGAGAATTTCTATGATCCCGCCTACCTCGACGCCATCACCTATCAAACGTTCCCCGATCGGGATTCCATGACGCTCGCTCTGTTGTCCAACGAAATCGACCTCAGCCCCGCGTTTCCGCCTGAGCAGTTTGCACAATTCGATGGGAATCCTGACTACAACGTCGTGCTTGGGGTCGCTCGAGGGCTGTGGGTGTTTGGCATGGTCGGCACCGGTCGCGGGGGCGGCCACGAGGTCTTCAACGACCCTCGTGTGCGACGCGCCTTGTACCGCTGCATCGACCGAGAGCGCATCGCGCAAGACGTCTTCAACAACCTCGAACAACCCAAACACGTTCTCTGGCCCGAGTACTCACCGGGCTACGCAGCGGAGTACGACCGCAGTTACTTCAACGTCGAGGAGGCGAAGGCGCTGATGGTCGACGCGGGATACGCGGATGGGACGCCAGAGATCGAGCTGTCGACCTGGCGCGGCGCGCTTGACAACGCCATCGCTCAGATCATCATCAATGATGCGCAGCAGGCCGGCTTCAACTTCAAGATTCACTTGCAGGACCGTCCGGCTTGGCTCGAGCGATTCCTCGCCGGCGACCACGAGTCTTACATCAACACGTACGGCTTCCACTGGCTGCATCCGCAAACCCTGCCGGTCATGAACTACCAGATGCGCATACCAAACTCATGCGCCTATGAGACGCCCGAGTATCAGGCCATGATTGACGGCTTCGCAACGGCCAACACCGAAAGTAGCCGGCAAGCGCTGCTCGACGACTTCAACGACATCCTCGATCGGGAACCCTGGGTTGCGCCGATCGCCACGGCCAGCGGCGTCTGGGCGGGACACAAACGGCTGCAAAACCTCGATTGGGCCGTATCCGGATTTACGCCGTCGATGGAGAAATTCTGGCTGGATACCTAGCCGACGCCAACATCGTGAGTTTCTGAATCATCCACCAAATGCTGGTGCTGGTGATCCTGCACATCAGCTGAAGCTGAAGGATTGAATCAAATGGCCGAGAAGCACTACTGGAAGCGGATCCGCGAGCAGAAGCTGTCACGTCGTAACCTGCTGCAGGCCAGCGGGCGCGCCGGACTGGGCGCTGCGAGCATTGCGCTGGTCGGCTGCGGCGATGATGACGACGACGGTCAGCAGCAGGCGGCTCCGGCCGCCGCGCAGGTTCAACGGCAAGAACAAGAGACGCAAGCACAGCCAGCCGCTCAGCCGCAGCAACAGCAGCAAGCCGCCGCGCAACAGGCAGCTGTCAGTGAAGGCCGGCCACGAGGCGGCACGCTGCGAGCCGGCTGGGCGGGTAGCTCACCGGCGACCCACCAGGCCCCGTATGGAGCCACGCCGGAAACGATCTTCTATCCAGCGCTTTGGGACACCCTGACCAAGTACAGCCCCGACGGGCTCGATCCTCAGCCGCATCTTGCCGAGAGCTGGGAGTTCAACGACGACCAAACGATGATCCAGATTCATCTACGACCCGGCCTCGAGTTCCACGACGGCAAACCCATGACTGCCGAGGAAGTCAGGAAAAGCCTGGAGCGCATGGATGACGAGGACGTCCAGAACAGCCAAGTGCGGAGCATCTACAACAAGTACGTCAGCAAGGCGACGGCGATCGACAAGACGACCCTACAGCTTGACCTCGCCTGGCCCGGCACCGTGATTTTCGATGTCCTCAACTGGGCGCAGATCCACGATGCTGACAACATCGCCGAACTCGACGGCTACACCAGAGTCAACGCCAGCGGCCCGTTCAAGTTCGACGTCGATGCGTACGAGGTCGACGTGTTTGCACGCGCTGAACGCTTCGAGAACTTCTATGATCCCGCTTCGCTCGACGCAATTGAGTGGAACATTTTCCAGGATTCAGAGTCGATGGCCCTGGCATTGCAGAACGGCGAGCTGGACATCACGCACCATCTGCCGAAGGCCTGGTACAAAGGTTTCAATGAAGATGACAACTTTGATCTGCTGTTAGCCCCTCCGACCGGCTCGATCTGGGTGCTGGGCATGGTCGGAGAGGGACGCGGCGGCGGACATCCGATGATGGACAACCCCAAAGTGCGACAGGCGATCTACCGCACGATTGACCGCGAGCGGATTGTCGCTGAAATCTTTGAAGGGTTATCGGAGACGAAAAACGTCCTGTGGCCGTCGTTCTCGCCCGCTTACGACGCTGACGCGGATTACCAGTACTTCGATCTGGATGAAGCGAAACGGTTGATCACGGAGGCCGGGTATCCTGACGGCACTCCCAGTATCAAGATCGCCTGCTTCGGTAACAACGAAGAGGCGCTCTCAATTGCACAGGTCATCCAGCAGGACGCGGCGGTGGCCGGGATCAACCTCGAGCCCGAGTCGGTGGAGGCCGCGGCCTGGATCGACCGCTTCCTCAGCGGCACGCATCCCGGCGCCTATCTGTCGTTCTACGGCTTCTATGCGATGCATCCGCAATCGCTGCCGGTGATGAACTACCAGATGCGGATTCCCAACTCGTGCGCATATGAGACACCGCACTACCAGGCAATGATTGACGGCTGGCCAACGGCCGACACGGAGCAGAAGCGCCAGAAGCTGATCGACGACTTCAACAAGATCCTGGCTGAGGAACCGTGGGTTTCGCCGATCTGCACGACCGTCCAGATCTGGGCCTACACCAACAAGGTCAAGAACCTCTACTACGACGTCATGAGCATTCCGCGACTGCATCACGTCTACATGGAGACCTAGGAGCAGGTGGAGTAGATTACGACTGGCGGAGAGTAATACGCCTTCTCCCGCTGGTCCGTCGCTACACGGCGGGTTGAACAAGGAGGCGGCTGAGCGTGGGACGATACCTGGTTCGCCGCTCCCTCGAGGGACTGTTGGTCGTCTTCCTGGCCAGCATTGTCATCTTTCTGATCATCCGCCTGATCCCCGGCGATCCGGCTCAACAGCTGGCCGGAGAGGATGCGACCCCGGAGGATGTTGAACAGATTCGCGAGCAGCTTGGCCTCAATGATCCCGTCCTGACCCAGTACGGCAACTGGATTGGTGGTGTGGTCCAGCTCGATTTCGGCAAGTCGTTCACCAAGCGGGTGCCAGTGCGTGACCTGATCGCTCAGTCGTTCCCGCCGACAATCGAGCTAGCAGTCGCGGCATACCTGTTCGCTCTGCTGATCGGCGTTCCGTTAGGCGTCGCGGCGGCAGTCTGGGCCAAGAAACCACCGGACTATGGGGCCAGCGTGTTCAATCTGTTCACACTCGGCATTCCCAACTTCGTCTTGGGCATCCTCCTGCTCTGGATCTTCGCAGTCGAGCTGGACCTGTTCCCCGTGTCCGGGCGGGTCAGCGTATTCGACGACTTCGTCGCCGGCGTCCATCGACTCGTCTTGCCGACGATTGCCGCCGGCTCAGTGATCGCCGCCGTGCTGGCAAGATTTGTCCGCACGTCGGTCGCCGAGGCCTTGGCGCAGGACTACGTCCGCACCGCCCACGCCAAAGGGCTGGAAGGCCGCAAAGTTGTGATCAATCACGCCCTGCGTAATGCGCTCATTCCCATCGTGACCATCGCCGCGCTGCAGATTGGCAACCTGCTCGCCGGCGCCATCGTGGTCGAGATCGTGTTCACACGGCCTGGATTCGGATTCCTGATCATCGACGGTATCCAGGGGCGCGATTACCTGCTGATTCAGGCGATGCTTGCCATTCTCGTCTTCCTCTTCGTGGCCGCGAACACGATTGCCGACATCACATACGGCTATCTCGATCCGCGTATCCGGGTCTCCGGGTTGGCGAGCTGAGCATGGCGCGATCACAGACTCAGTCGCAATACGCTCCACCGCTTCAGCGAAGCTGGTTGCGCAGCATGCGCGATCAGTCGTTGACGGTTGACGCTTTCTACCGGACCGTGACGAATCCGCAGGGCGCGATCGGCGCGGTAGTCTTTGGCGGCTTGATCTTCGTCGCGATCTTCGCCGACCTGCTGGCGCCATTTGGAGAAGCGGAACAGATTCGCGGCGCTAGGCTGTTGGCGCCATCGGGCGAGTACTGGTTCGGCACCGATGATCTGTCCCGAGACATCTTCAGCCGCATTCTGTTCGGGCTCAGAATCTCACTCTACGTGTCGGTCGCGGGCGTACTCGGCGGTGGACTCGTGGGGACAATTGTGGGGTTCGCCGCCGGCTACGCGGGAGGTTGGCTAGAGGCGATCCTGATGCGGCTCGTCGACACCCTGCTCGCCTTTCCCTTCCTCCTGCTCGGCATCGCGGTGCTGGCGATTCTCGGCACTGGCACCTCTCAGGTCGCACTGGCCCTCGGGATCGCCAATATCCCTGTCTTCGCCAGAATTGCCAGGGCGCAGCTACTGACCGAGAAAGAACGGGACTATGTCCTAGCTGCGCGATGCCTGGGCGCGTCGCCACCCCGTATCATCGGTCGACACATCGCGACCAATGCGCTGCCACCGCTGTTGGTGCAGGCCGCCTTGGCGATGGCGTTTGCGGTGATCGCGGAGGCGACGCTCAGTTTCCTCGGACTCGGCGCATCACCGCCGACACCGACGCTCGGCATCATCCTCAGCGACGGTCGCCGCTGGCTGTTCGCCGGCAACTGGTGGTTCGTGCTCTTCCCAACGCTTGGTCTTTCGCTGATCCTGCTCTCGCTCAACTTCCTCGCCGACTCCGTCGTCGAAGCGATCGACCCGCACCGACGCCACCACTGACTCACAAACATAGACAGCGAGCGTCACTGCCTCGACATCGCCTGGCGCTGCCTCTGCTCAGCGGCTTGGGCTGCGGCGGATCCCTCGTAGGGCGTGACCACGACATCAATCGACTCGATCGTTCCCTGGAATGGGAAGGGCGGGTCGTAGCTGTCGCTCACCGGTGAGCGGGCGTCGGCGCCGACGTCCATCATGGCGTGACCGATCAGCGAGCGCCGAAGCGAGATGGGCACCACGCCTTCGCCAACGGTCTGTCCGTTGACTGACAGCGTGACGCGGCCGGGCCCGAACGGCTCGTCGCTCTCGAAGGCAACGCTAACCGTGCAGTCTCCCGATGGAATCGGGGCGTCGGTACGGATCGACGTCCTGATGTCGAGCGCGTGGTAGTCGAATTGCAGGCTGTTGTCGCGGATGAAGAATGACCAGCCGGTGTGGATCGCGCCACGAGTGAAGATCACGCCTTCCTCGTCGGTCGAGCCGCGCGAGATGGCTGCATCCAGCGACCAACTGCCCAGATCCATGGCCGGAGCGACATCACCAGGTATGTGCGTGACCGGCGGCGTGTAGCGGTAGCGCAGCCCATCATGTGGCCCGCCGGGTCTCTGGATGGGTTGGGTGATCTCGACTGCGCGGTCGTCGAGCGGCAACACGCCGTTGCGTCCCGCCTCGACCCACCAACGGTCAATCAGTGCACGCAGGCGTTCCGGTTCCTGTTGGGCGAGGTTTCGACTCTCGGAGAAATCTTCGTCGAGGTGATACAACTCCCATTCGTCGTCCGACCAGTCGCTGCGCCGTCGATGCCAGGCGACGGCCTTCCAGCCGTCTACCCAGATGCCGCGATGGCCGATCATCTCGAAGTACTGCGACTCTTTCGGCGTCGGCGCGTCGGCGGCGTCGAAGGCATAGGCGAAGCTCTTGCCTGTGACGGGCATCTGCTCAACGCCGCGATAGGTGTCGGGAGGTTCCACCCCGAGCGTCTCCAGCACCGTGGGCAAGACGTCGGAGAC
>RKRS01000070.1 GCA_007571275.1 Dehalococcoidia bacterium | reverse complement strand
TAGATTTGAATCTCCTCAGCGCCAGACACGACATGGAAATTGGTAATCAGACGCCCGTCTTCGCTGACAAAGAAGCCGGAGCCAGCCCCTTCATCGGTGGCGACAGTGACGAGCGCCGGCACCACCTGGACATAGATTGCGGCCCAATCGACGGGTGATTGAGGGGGCGCAACAGTGGTCTTGGACGCATCTATCTGCGTCAGCTGAGGCGGCTGCGACACGATCGGCACAGACGATGCGGACAGTTCGTTTTGGACAATGCTCGTGGTCAGTATCTCTTCAGCTGGGCTGTTACTGCTCAATCCGGTTGAGCGTTCAGACATCGTGACTGAGGCGGTCGAGATTTGGATTTCGTCAGTCGGGATGTCATCCCCGATCAATATGAAGGCCATTGCCGTGACAGCCACGGCAATCGTGACGGATGTGAGAGTGCTCAGGAAGGCTGCGCGTCGGCTCATGACAGGTTCTCCATGGGCTCAGCGTATGTGTGACTCGTGAAAATGATCGGCGTCTATTGCGGACCTGAGAGAACTTCGATCAGAACGCTTACACGCCCTTCAGGAAGGATGGCCAGCTGCTGGAATGCCGCCTCGGAGAGATCTACCTGGTTGTGAGCCAGCAGGCCGGTGTCCTGGACGACGACATCAACGAAGCGTTCGCCTCTCCAGATACGCAACCGGGTCCCGCATGGCCAGGTGACCGCTGCGCCGACCGTGAGGTCCTGCGGATCATAGATCCGTCCCGAGCAATACATCTGGCCGCCAGCTAGCGAGGGATGGTAGTACGTGATTGTGCCTTCGACGAGCCGCGCTGCGCGATCGGTGTCGGCGATGCCGTCGGCGGGATTCCAACGCACACCGTCAACGCGCATCCGTAGCCACAATGCATCGCCCGGATGGAGCACGGCAAACAGCTGCTGGGCAGATTGTCCCGGGATATAGGAAACCCACTCCTGGAGGTTGCTGTTCCAGCGCCAGGCCTCGGCGACTGGCCCGAACGATTCTTCACCGAGCGCTGTCCATACCGGCTCGTGCAGCCCGGACCAACCGACAAACGACCAGCCCACTGGTAATCCGATGGCCTGTGGCATCGCGCCGCGGAGGCGAGGTTGCGACCAACTGGCGTCCGCCTGCAGATCCAGAAACAGTGGCTGGCCGTGACGCAGGTTGCCGATCGTGTTGATCGGGGTGTTGGGCGCGTAGGCGAGCCATTGGCGCTCAGCGACATCCCATCCGTGCGCGATGTTCAGCGGTAACCCTGCTGTGGCTTCAGCAATGGGCATGTCAGGTCCGCACCATGTGTGCGTGTTTATCCCCGCGACCAGTGGAACGGCGTCGGTTTCACGGGCCTGGGCTGGTAGAGCGGGTCCGAGGACTGAGCCAACTGCCAACACAGCGCCCGCGCGCAGGAGGCGTCTGCGACTGAAGCGGCGGCTCATTGCCGAGCCTGCCAGCCGCGAAAGGCGAACATGGCGACCGACGTCGCTACCGCGACGTTGAGGCTGTCGATCTGGCCATAGAGCGGCAGTTCGAGTTGCAGCGTAGCGGCCTCGATGAACTGTTGTGGTAGACCGTCGCCCTCATTACCTGCGACGATCAGCGGTCGTTGCGGCCACTCAGCCTCCCAGACTGGTCGCGCAGCGGGTCCTTGCTGGAGCGCCACGATCTCGAAGCCCTCGTCGGCAGCGCGCTCGAGACACTCAGCGGGGGAATCGAACGTTTCGACAGGCAGCCACCAGTCGGAGCCTTTGGTTGAAGGCCGATAGTAGAAATCGCGGCCGATGATCCAGACGGCCTCCGCGCCAGCGGCTTCCGCGCTGCGGACGAGCGTGCCGAGGTTGACGCCGTACGAGAAGTTGAAAGCGGCCACAGCAAACGACTGTGGTCTGTGCGGTGGCGTATCACGGTAGGGGAGTCCGAACGGTCGGACGTGAGAGAGGCTGCGATTGCCGCTCTCAGGCGGACGCGCGGCAATGGCGTCGAGCGCGCGTCGGGCGCGATTGCGAATCGCCTGGTCCGGATCATTCAACAGACGCTCCAGCAGCGCTTTGGCCGGCGATCCGATCGCAGCCAGGGCGACACAGGCGGCGCGTCTCGATTTCCGCTCACCGGTCTCCAACACTGGATTGAGTTGGCGGCAGACCTCGTCAGGGTCCAGGCGAGGGAGCAGGGTCATCGAACGTCGCCGCATCCGCTTGTTTGGTGAGAGCAGAGCGGGTAACAGCGCAGCGACTACTTCGTCGGCGGGACCGAGCTGGAGCGCAATGCGCGCCTCGCCGCGCGGAAAGCCATGGTTGGTGTTGAGCGCGACATCGACAGTGCGAGCAATCCAGCCGGGAGCGCGTGAGGCAGCGTCGGCTCGGACTGCGAGGCCGGCGTCGTACGCGACCTGCTCGACGGAGTCGAGATCGGGAACAACATGGAGTTTGGGCGTGTCGAGTCTAGGCTGCGTCACAATGGATCATCGTATTGCGATTGGATTCCAACAGTGAGCGTACGCGGCTGGAGTTGACGAATGACGATGCGCGAGATTGAGATCGATGCGGAACCGATTGACGCCTTCGAGGCGACGTTGGAGGTCCTGGAGCGGGCGGTGACAGAGGGCGCGTTTCAGGAAGTCGTGAATGAATCGCCGCGGCATTATGCGATTGGCTGGTCAACGTCGCTGACGGGCGCGCGCTATGATTTTCGGTTTGAGCGAGCGACTGGTTCCATCACCCGAGCCGAAGCGGTGCTCGAGTTCTCCGGCTTTCTTGGTCCGCTGCTGAGGATAATTCGTGGCTCAGGCAATGGCCCGCACCTGGAGCAGATTCTGGGCGATATCAAAGGATTGGCCGAGTCGGAAGAGTTCTATGAGGATGATGGGGCAGACGAGGATGATGATCGGGATTCAGCAGCGGATGAAGCCGAAGACGAATAGGTCGGCTGCTAGCCTCGCTGCGAGCGCAGCGCGGAATCTATGAACAGGGGACATCATGCAGCTGAGCGGAATTGAGGGCAAAGTCGCGGTCGTCACCGGCGCGGGACGGATGCGCAGCATTGGTCGTCCGATCGCTGTGGAGTTGGCGAAACAGGGCTGTGACGTCGTACTGACTGGTACCGGTCGTGCGCCCGAGAACTATCCGGACGATGAGCAGGCTGCTGGTTGGCGAGATATCGATTCCGTGGCCGACGAGGTTCGAGCGGAGGGACAGCGTGCGCTCGCATTGGTCTCGGACGTGGCGGACTATGGCGCAGTCGAGGATCTGCTGGCGACCACGTTGGACGAGTTTGGTCGTGTGGATTTCGTGATCAACAACGCCGGCGCCGCGCGAGGCTCTGACCGGGTGGCGGTTGTCGATCTCGATCCTGATCTGTGGCGACTGGTTCTGGACGTCAATCTCAACGGCGCCTTCTATATGAGCCAGGTCTTTGGCCGTCATCTGATCGAGCAAGGCGAAGGCGGGGCGATCATCAACATCTCGTCGATCGCAGGCAAGATGCTGGGACCGAACACGGCCGCGTACGCCGCGTCCAAGGCCGGATTGCAGGCGTTGACCGCGTCGATGGCGCAGGAGATTGGTAAGCATGGTGTGCGTGTCAACGCGATCTGCCCGGGCATCATTGACACGTCTCGGATGGATGACATGGGTCGAGGCGAGTTCTGGCAGCGGGCGATCGACACGCGGATTCCGATGGGTCGCGCTGGCGAGGGTGAAGATATCGCATACATCACGGCCTTCCTCTGTTCCCAGCAGGGAGAGTGGATTACGGGTCAGTCGTACAATGTTGACGGCGGGACGTGCGTTCAGCACTAGTCCAGCTCGCCGAGCACGAACCAAACGCCGCAGCACAACTGACAGGGGCGATGAAATGGCGGATTACGAATTCATCAAGTACGAACAAGACGGGAACATCGTCACGATTACGATCAACCGTCCCGAGCGAATGAACTCGATTCATCCGCCGACGACCGCCGAGTTGGCGGATGCATGGAACACATTCGCCAATGATGACTCAGCCTGGGTGGGGATCCTGACTGGAGCGGGCGAGCGCGCCTTCTCTGCCGGCAATGACCTGAAGTACACAGCGGAGATGTCGCGCGTGCCAGCTTCCGAGCGTCCGACCTTCGCGCCGGTGCGTGGCGGCTTCGGCGGGATCACGGCTGACTGGGAATGCCCGAAGCCGATGATCGCCGCGGTCAACGGGTTTGCGCTCGGCGGCGGCTGCGAGATGGCGATGGCGTGTGACATCATCATCGCGGCCGACCACGCGCGTCTGGGTTTGCCCGAGCCACGCGTCGGACTGATGGCCGGCGCCGGCGGGGTGCATCGTCTGCCGCGTCACATTCCGTTGAAGATCGCTCTGGGCTACATGCTGACGGGTAACCATATCCCGGCGGCCGAGGCGCATCGCTGGGGTCTGGTCAACGAAGTGGTGCCGCTGTCGGAGTTGATGGACACGGCCAAGCGCTGGGCCAGCGAGATTCTGCTCTGCGCGCCGATCTCGGTGCGCGCTTCCAAGGAAGCGGCGTACAAGGGCCTGGATCTGCCGCTACCCGCGGCGCTGACTCACACCTTCCACCAGCAGCGGATCATGGGTCAGTCCGAGGACCTGATCGAGGGGCCGCGAGCCTTCGCCGAGAAGCGCACGCCGAACTGGAAGGGCCGCTAAGGCTCGATTACGACCCCTTGCAGAAGGCAGCGATGTCGCGCGCAGTGTCGCGGGAAATGTCTGGGCACGGAGAGACGAAGACATCGCCGCCGTGCAGGGTGCCCATCACCTGACGGCATCGCGCTTTCTGCCCGGCCCGGAGCAGGAGTCGGTAAAACTCGATCCCTTCGTCGCGGAGCGGGTCGCATTCGTTGACCGAGATGATGGTCTCGGGGAAACCCTGTAGGTCCGCTTCCGACGCGAAGAGCGGCCAGGCCATTGGGTCCTTCTCCTCAAATGCCTCGATCCCATAGAGAACTGCGTGCGAGTTGTCATGCATGTCGAGCATGAGTCCGTTGTTCTCGATTGATGAGGGCAGATCGTCGCGAGGCCAGCTGCCGGCGATGTATGGGCAGAGCGCGTAGAGTCCCCGGATGTTTCCGGCCTCGCCCGCGCTGGTCAAGCGCAACCCGACTGCCAGGGTCAGGTTGCCGCCGCCGCTCTCGCCAGCGACGATGATGCGCTTCGCGTCCAGTCCGAGGTCGTCTGCATGGTCGATCAGCCACTGCAGTCCGGAGACACAATCGTTGAGCCCTGCCGGGTATGGAGCCACCTCCGGGACTGATGACGGAACTGCGGAGTTTCGGAAATCCACCATCGCAACGGCGACGTCATGCTGAGCGATGAGCCGACCCCAGGCGCTGGTGATGGGGTCGTAGCAGGAGCCTGAGTGCATCCCTCCGCCGTGGATGTAGTACACAGTCGGCAGCGGCTCGTCAGCTTCGGGACGGATCAGTTGGATGTTGGCAGTATTGCCATCGGGCCGTGATTCGAACGTTTCGGTGGTGATCGTGAGGCCGTCATGAGGAGCGATCATTTCCAGCTGCGGACTGATCATCTTCTCGATCACGCGGATCACGTCTGTCATCAGCTCAGGCGAGTTAAGTCGTTCGACGATCTCTTCACGGCTGGACACGTTTGGCTGCGAGGCTGCCGGCATGTCAGCGAAGATCGCCTTCAGACGAGGGTCAATGCGCGGGTCTTCCGCAATGCGGCCCATTGGGTTCCTCCTGCTCAACGGGTGTAGCGGCAGGCTAGCGGTCGAGTTTCCAGGGCGGATCGGTAGAGATCTGAGTCATCCTGCGACCAGAATCCGGCACGTCGTGACTCAGCTTGCGCGCGTACTCCTCGGCCCACTGCGGTGGCAGCACCTGCTGCACTTCGTGCCAGCGGATCGGTTGGGCCCTCGTATTGCGCGCGGCGTCGGTGACGTCGGCGAGCCAGATCGCCATATCGCCGCCATCCATGTAGTTGACCACTTCGCAGGTCATCCAGCCGAGCACACCACCAAGAATTGGTAGGCCGCTCTCGTGCTCAGACCAGTCGATTCCTGCAAATTTGTCGACTTCGGTCTGAGAGCGGAATCCCCAATGGCGGACCCACTGCCACTGTTCGCGGGCGATGATATGGACAGCGAGCTTGCCCGACTGCTCGATCAGCGAGTTGGTGTGATTGCGCTTTTGAATCTGGACCAGGACACGGGGCTGCGCCGGCACGATCGAGGCGGCGAATGCGCCGACGGCGATTTGCCCGCCGTACGTTCCATCGTGCGCGGCGGTGACGACGGTCAATGGCGACCACATCAATGTGAGCAGTGAGGGCGCATCGGCGATCGACATAAAGAGAGATTAGCGTTCCGTCGTGGCTGGTTGCTGACGACGTTGACGCCACCAGACCCAGACGATGGGCGCCGCAAAGAACAGCACGATTGCGATCAAGGCGCCGATCATGATTTCCAGGTTTCGCTCGAGCACGGCCGTGCCGAGCACGGCGGCGAAGATCAGAATGGGCGCAGAAGCGAGCACTGAGATCACGATGTAGGAGGTGAAACGCATTTGTGTAAGTCCCGCCGCATACGAGACGTAGTCGACGCCGGCGACCGGAAACAGGCGGAGGATGATCAACAGGCGAATGCCCAACCGTTCACCGAGCTCGTCAATTTTGTCCAACGCCATTTGTGAGGTGAGGCGTCGCAGGGCCGGACGTCCGAGCCGTCGTGCGATCCAGAAGCAGATCGTTGAGCCGATCGCTGTGGCGGAGATCGTGTAGAGAAATCCAAGTTCTGGCCCGAACACGGCGGCGGCAATCAGCGGCATTGGCGCTGTCGGCAGCGGAGCGAAGAGCATGGAGAGCGCGAATACGACGATGTACACGACTGGTCCCCAGACGCCGAAGCCGTCGATCCATGCTTCGATTTCCGACTGCTCCCAGGGGAACCAACGGTCGTAGGCGAAATAGGCGCCGATCAGAACGGCGATGATGGCGAGGCCGGCCAGAGCGAGCAGCGCGATGCGGCGGCGATCCATCTGCCAGTTCTGCATGACTGCACTCTAATTTGACTCCCTGCAGAAAACGGATTCACCCATGTGCGCTAATGTCTGATCCAGTCTACGCAGGAGGAACGCCATGAGTGGGACGACAGCGATTGATCGGGAGTTTTTCGCCAAGCACGCTGAGTCGGCGCGCCGGGCGGAAGAAGCGCGGACGATTTTCCCGGGTGGCGTGACTCATGACGCCCGGCACTTCGAGCCGTTCGGTATCGTCATTGATCGCGCTGTGGGCCCGCGCAAGTGGGATGTCGATGGCAACGAGTACATCGACTACGTCATGGGTCACGGTGCGTTGCTCTTCGGCCACAGTCATCCATACCTGGTTGAGGCGGTCACCGAGCAGGTCGCTCGCGGGACACACATGGGTGGTTCGAGCGAACTCGAGCGTCGCTGGGCGCTGGCGATCCAGCGTCTGCTGCCCAGCGCCGAGAAGGTGCGGTTCACGTCGTCCGGAACCGAGGCGACCATGATGGCGGTTCGCCTGGCGCGCGCGGCGACGGGTCGTGACCGACTGCTGCGCCTGCGCAACCACTTCCATGGCTGGAACGACAGCGTCTTCGCCGCCGGCCGAACCTCGGCTGGTCGAATCGCGGCCAACGGCCAGCCGGAGGCGATGCAAAACCTGCTCTCGATTTTTGACCAGACGGACGTGCCAGGTATCGCGGCTGCGTTGGCAACCGAGGAGTACGCGGCGGTCATCCTCGAGCCGAGCGGCTACTCGTGGGGCACTTGTCCCCTCGATCCGTCTGTGCCGCATGAGTTGCGCGCATTGACTGAGCAGACTGGGGCCTTGTTGATCTTTGATGAGGTCGTGACTGGATTCCGCGCCAGCGCCGGCGGCATTCAGGAACGGATTGGCGTCCGACCGGATCTGACGACTCTGGCGAAGATTGCCGCAGGCGGTTTGCCTGGCGGCGCAGTCGTAGGACGAGCCGATCTGCTCGACCAGATCAGCTTCGAGGCCGGGAACGGACGCGTAGCTCACCCTGGCACGTTTAATGCCAATCCTCTCTCGGCGGTGGCCGGAGAGCGGGCGCTCCGCGCGGTCGCGGAAGAAGATCCGATCTCGATCGCGAATGAGCGCGCGGCTCAGCTTTCTCGAGGCCTGAATCGCGCCCTACTGGAGGCGGAAATTGGCGGATGCGCCTGGGCCGATGCGTCGATGGTCCATATCATTCTCGGGCAAGACGTGGCCCGACCGGACGACGGCGTGACCTGGGATTGGGACCAGCACGGCGGAGCCAGCTCGACGCTACCTACGTCGCCATCGGTGGTTGCCTGGTCGTTCCGCCGCGCGTTCATTAATCACGGCGTCGATCTGATGGGCATGGGCGCGCTCGTCTCCTGTGTACATACTGAGGCGGATATTGACTCGACAATTGATCGGTTTGGCGCCGCCTTAGCGGACTTGCGCCGCGACGAAATTCTCTAGCGACCGGCGGTTGGCGGCGTGTCTGACCTGAGGCCTCGGCTGTAATGAAGTCGCTAGCGTGGTGAGCTCGATTGTGCGAATATTCACGTAATATCCGTATTGGCACCTTGTTTGCATTGACTGCGACAGTGAATGCCCAGGAATCGATAGACGTAGACGATATGACGCGCAGCCACCACCCAAATCGAGCTAGTCGGGCAGACTATGCGGGACTTCACGATCCGAAGAGCTTCCGCGATGCGTGCGGCACTGGATTCATCGCTCGACTGGACGGTGTGGCGACGCACGAACTGGTCCAGCAGGCTGTGCAGGGCGTGGTCAGTCTGACACATCGCGGAGCCGTCAACGCTGACCCGGACACAGGCGACGGAGCCGGCGTCACGATCAGTATTCCCTATGCAATTCTGGGAGAAGACCTGGCCCGACTCGGTCACTCCAGCGTCAGCGACGCTGATCTTGGCCTGGCGATGGTATTTCTCCCGATGGATGCCGAGTCGGCTCAGCGAGGCAGGACGATTCTCGAGTCGGCGATCAACCGGACCGGCATGAACGTCCTCGGCTGGCGGGTCGTGCCCACGGATCCGACAGTGCTCGGCCGTTGGGCCCTGCGAGAGCTGCCGTGTATCGAGCAGCTGCTTGTATCCCGCCCGAGCGGAGTCGCTGACGCCGAATTCACGCGTCGGATGTATCTCGCGCGGCGGCGTGCCGACGCTGAGTACCGAGCTTTGCGCGACGGCGCTTCGGGCGATCCGGCGGGCGATACCTACATCGTTTCCATGTCCTCCTCGACCGTGGTCTACAAGGGGCTCATGGTCGCGCCGCAACTTAGTCGTTTCTATCCGGACCTGACCAACCCTGAGACAGTGACCGCTGTCGCGCTGTTCCATCAGCGCTACGCCACCAACACATTGCCCGACTGGAAGATCGCGCAGCCATTCCGTTACATCGCACATAACGGTGAAATCAACACGCTGTTGGGGAATCGGCTGTGGATGCAGGCGCGGGGTCCGGCGCTCCAGTCGGATGTGTGGGGCGACTCGGTTGCCGAGTTGCACCCGGTACTGGGCTCAGTGAGTTCCGACTCCCAGGCGTTCGATGAGGCTTTTGAGCTGCTGGTCGCTTCAGGCCGTAGCCCGCTGCACGCCATGATGATGCTGATTCCCGAAGCCTGGGAACAGCTTGATGACATGGATCCTGACTTGCGAGGGTTCTACGAGTACCACGCTTGTTTGACTGAGCCGTGGGACGGTCCGGCAGCGATGGCCTTCACGGATGGCAAGATCGCCGCGGCGGCAATGGACCGTAATGGCCTGCGTCCCGCTCGCTATCAGGTCACTCGTAGCGGACTGGTGGTGATGGGTTCGGAGGTCGGTCTGATTCCGATTGACCAGTCGGAAATCATCGAAACCGGGCGGCTTGGGCCTGGACAGATGGTCGCGGTCGATACGGAGCGCCACGAGCTGCTGCGTAACGATGACATCAAACGCCGCATGTCATCCCGATTGCCGTATCGACGTTGGGTCCGGCAGTACATGGGGCGGTTGCAGCGCGCAGCGAGCATTGAGGCATCGAGTATTCCTCAGCCGGACGAAGGAGAGCTGCTGTCTCGGCAGGTCCTGTATGGCTATAGCAAGGAAGAGATCGAGTACGTCCTGAAGCCGATGGCGCGTCAGGCCAAAGAACCGGTCGGCTCGATGGGTGACGACACGCCGCTCTCGGTGCTGCACGATCCCCCGCGACCGCTCTATACCTATTTCAAGCAGAAGTTCGCTCAGGTCACAAATCCGCCGATCGACTCAATCCGCGAGCGCAACGTCATGTCGCTCGATACGTGGTTGGGTCGTAGGCAGTCGCTGCTGGAGGAGACGCCGGAGGCCGCGCGGCTCGTGCATCTGAAGTCTCCGTTGTTGCTCAGCGACGAATTGGAAGCTCTGCTCGCGTTTCGACAACCGGGATTTTCTGCAGCGGTGATCGAAGTGACATTCCCGGTCGAAGATGGCCCTGCGGGACTCGAGGCGGCGCTCAATGCGCTCTGTGACCGTGTGGATAACGCGATCGAGGACGGGCACTCGCTGATCGTGCTCAGCGATGAGCAGGTCAGCCCGGATGACGTCCCGATTCCCATGCTGCTAGCTGTATCGACCGTTCACCACCACCTGATTAACAGTGGTCAGCGGCTGTCGGCTTCAATCGTCGCCAGCTGCGGTGATGCTCGGGATGTTCACCAGATTTCCTGCCTGATTGGTTTTGGCGCCGACGCGGTGCATCCGTACCTGGCTCTGCAGACCCTGAACTCGCTGCACGCTGAAGGCGAGTTCGACGATATGGATGCAGCTGAGGTGATCGACCGATACGTGCGTGCGGTCGATTCCGGCATTCTCAAGATCATGTCGAAGATGGGCATCGCCGCCCGAGCCTCCTAC
Source organism: Dehalococcoidia bacterium (assembly GCA_007571275.1). GTDB lineage: Bacteria > Chloroflexota > Dehalococcoidia > Bin125 > Bin125 > Bin125. The sequence goes on along the minus strand of RKRS01000070.1, from coordinate 7,859 downwards.
CACGGCGCGCAAATTTTCGAGGCGCTCGGCATCGGTGAGGAAGTGGTCGAGCGTTCATTCCCGGGAACACTCTCTCGTGTCGGCGGCGTTGGCTTCGAGGAAATCGGAGCAGACGCGTTGTCTCGTCACGCGCAGGCATATCCCGCGGACAGGCTCGACGCCGGCGGGTGGTATCGATATCGCCGAAATGCGGATTACCACGCGAACGAACCGCCGGTCTGGCGCGCGCTGCACAAGGTCGTCCAGGGCGGCGGTCAGGAGGCGTACGCCAAGTATGCGGAGCAAGCCAACCATCGCCAGCCGACGGCGCTCCGTGATCTGCTCGGATTCAAGTCGGATCGCGATCCGATATCGCTGAGTGAGGTGGAGTCGCACGAGGAAATCACGCCTCGATTCAGCACCGGCGCGATGTCGTTGGGCGCCCTGAGTCCTGAAACCCATGAGGACATCGCGCGGGCGATGAACGAGTTAGGCGCCGCTTCGAACACCGGCGAGGGCGGCGAGGATCCCCGACGCTTCCTCCACTCGGGCGACAAGTCAGACGCGAACTCGCAGATCAAGCAGATTGCATCGGGACGCTTCGGCGTCACACCCGCATATCTGGGTAGCGCTGGTGAGATTGAGATTAAGATTGCGCAGGGCTCCAAGCCAGGCGAAGGGGGTCAGCTGCCTGGCCATAAAGTGACGCCATACATTGCCATGCTGCGTCATTCGACTCCTGGCGTGGAGCTGATTTCACCGCCACCGCACCACGACATTTACTCGATTGAGGACTTGTCACAGCTGATCTACGATCTCAAGATCACGAATCCGCGCGCGCGAGTCTGTGTGAAGCTCGTCGCCTGTGAAGGCGTCGGCACGATCGCCACCGGGGTCGCCAAGGCCTATGCCGACGTGGTCCACATCTCCGGCGCCGACGGCGGTACCGGCGCCTCTCCGCTGTCCTCGGTCAAATACGCCGGCGCTCCCTGGGAACTCGGCGTGAAGGAAGCCCATGAGGCCCTGGTTGTTAATGGGCTGCGAGGGCGAATTCGGCTGCGCACTGACGGTGGATTCCATACCGGTCGTGATGTTGTGGTCGCAGCGATGCTGGGCGCGGAAGCGTACGGCTTCGGTACGACGGCGCTGGTTGCACTGGGCTGCAAGATGGCCCGTCAGTGCCACCTCAACACCTGTCCGGTCGGCGTAGCGACACAGCGCGAAGATCTGCGAGCGAAGTACTTCGGCAAGCCGCAGATGCTGATCGATTTCCTGCTGCATGTGGCTGAGGAAGTGCGCGTCATTCTGGCCGAACTCGGTTATCGCTCGCTGGGCGAAGTGATCGGACGGACTGACCTGCTTGAACAGATTCCGCCACGCTCCGGCGAGCGCGCGAAGTTGGTTGACCTGTCGAAACTCCTGGCGCCGATTGAGGCAGATCCGGAGTTCCCCAGAATGCGCATCCAGGAGCGCAACGACCGACGCGATGATCTGAGGCTCGACGACGAGTTGCTGGAGCTTCTGGAGCCACATATCGCTCGTGAGGAGCATATTTCGGCGAAGTTTGAGATCACCAACATGCACCGAACCGTGGGCGCCCGCGTTTCTGGTCGGATCGCGCAACAGTATGGCGATCTCGGTATGCAGCGCGGCACGATCGAGTTGCATTTCGCTGGATCCGCTGGTCAGTCGTTCGGCGCGTTCCTGGTGCGTGGACTGCGTCTCTACCTCAGAGGCGAGGCCAATGACTACGTGGGCAAGGGCATGGCCGGCGGGATGATCTCAGTAGCGCCGCGCGATGATGCAGGCTTCCGAGGCCGCGACGCAGTGCTTGTCGGCAACACGGTGCTCTATGGCGCGACCGGAGGCACGCTCTGGGTTGCAGGCCGCGCTGGTGAACGCTTCGCCGTACGAAATTCCGGTGCGCGGACGGTTGTCGAGGGCGTTGGCGACCACGGTTGTGAATACATGACGGGTGGCACGGTCGTCGTGCTCGGTCCGGTGGGTCAGAACTTCGCGGCAGGTATGAGCGGAGGGATCGCATACGTCTGGGACGCCGATGGCGAGCTCGAAAGTCGGATTAATCCCGCCATGGTTGATCTGGAGACGGTCGACGATGCAAACGAAGCCACCGTACTCGAGGAAATGATCGAGACCCACGCCGAGCGTACCGGCAGTTCTCTGGCCCTCGAGGTGTTGAACAACTGGGACGTCGTGCTCCGACAGATCGTGAAGATCATTCCTCGCGATTACAAGCGAGTCCTGCGTGAGCGAGCGGAAGAGCAGGCCAAGGCGCTTGCCACTCAGGAGTAATCCAGTCAGGCGATCCAAGCTCAGCTGTCTGGAGCGCTAACGCAGCCAGCGTTGCCAAACTCGTGGTTCAGGCTCAACCGGAGTCAATGAGGGATCGATCGAGAGGGCAAGGCTGCGGCGCAGGGTTGCGAGCCGGTTTGGCGGGGTTGGATCGGGCTCGATCAGGTTGCTGGCGCGGTAGGCGTTGCCGAGCCGGCGAGTCACGGCGACGGCGATTAGCATGGCAGCTGCGGGGATGATGACCCGGATCAGCTGTGGATCAGCTCTTCGTCCGGCGACCTGCCGTTTCCAGCTGGTCTGGATGGTCTGTCGCCAGTCAGTCTGAGCCCGATGCACTACTGCAGTTGGGGCTTCGCCAATCGCCAACTCGGGCTCGCTGCCATTGGAGCCGTTTTGGACTGGCTCGGCGATGACAGGTCCCCAGCCATCCAGAGCAAGCACCGTGCTAGTGGCTTGTCTGGTAGCGCCACCGGGATCGAGCGAGTGTTGGCCATTGGGCGTAGACATCGAGGCTCCGACTAATTGGCTGTGTCGATTTTGGTGAGGCGCTGGCGCGCCCAGGCGGCGATGAGTGGCATCGACTCATTTGTCCGCCTGGCGCCCGATCCACCATTCTCAACGACGGCCACAACGGTTGAGGGTTCTGGCAGTGGACTCACTGTAGGACGTGGTGGAGGCCCTGTCGGCAAACTGACTGGCGGTTTACCAGAAGATGGAACTGGCATCCCTGGCGGAGGTCCGGGCGGTGCGGAGCCAGGTTGGCCAGGAGCGCCGGGCGGACGGTTGGCGCCAGCCATGCCGCCGCGCGCGCTGGCCATCATTTCCTCTTGCGATCGGAACCGCACCTTGGGCAAGATCACAGCGATCGCAAACACGGCCACCATGACGATACCCCCGTACAGGAATGCGTCAGTCACGGGCACAGCCAGGGCCTCGCGTGCTGTTTGAATGACTGCGTCGGAGGAACCTGGCGCTTGCTGTTCGAGTCCCTGACGGAACTGCTCGAGGCGTTCTGGGCTCAGTAACGTCTCGGGACGCTCCTTGAGCTGATCGAAACCGGTGGGAAACGCCTTGGTCAGCTGCGAGGAGAATCCGCTGACGATCATCGCTCCGAACAGCGCCACCCCGATTGCTGCGCCGATCTGACGGAAGAACTGGTTCGTCGCGGTTCCCGCTCCAAGCAGCTGGAACGGCAGAGAGTTTTGCATCAGGAGCGAATAGAGCGGCATCAGCGTGCCCATCGACACGCCCATCAGGAGCATGTACAGCCGAGTCAGCGTCAGATCTGAGTCAACATTGAGCTGGGAGAGCAGGAATAGCGACACTGCCGCCCCGCCTCCTCCGAATACCGCCAACGCTTTGTACCGTCCGGTCCGCGCGAGGATCTGGCCGGTGATCACCGAGGCCGGGATGACGCCGATACTCATGGGCAGCGTGACCAGCCCGGAGTTGGTCGCCGAGATTCCCTGCGCGCCCTGCAGGAAGAAGGGCAGATTGAACATCGCGCCCATCATCGAGATGCCGATCAGGAACATCACGACCGTGCAAGCCATGTAGATTTTGTTCTGGAACATCGGCAGCGGCATGATGCCGTGCTCCCCTTTGCGACGCGCGACTCGCCACCAGGCGAACGCGGCCAGCACGGTCACGATCAGGCAGGCGATGATCGGCGAGTCAAGCCAGCCGAACTGGTTGCCGCCCATCGAGAAGGCCAACAGCAGCGGCGTCGCAGCCGCTATCAGCAGGCCAGCGCCAAGCCAGTCGGTAGGTTGCCGATTGGGGTGCAACGGTTTCTGCGCGGGCATGAAGAGGGCGATGGCGATTAATCCGACGCCGCCAACCGGAATGTTGATGTAGAAAACCCAGCGCCAGGAGAGTTCATCGGTCAGCACGCCGCCCGCGAGTGGTCCGATGATGCTGGCCAGGGCGAAGGTGCCGCCAATGATGCCGGCCCAGCGTCCACGCTCGTCGGGCGCAAAGTAGTCGCCCATCGTCGTGAAGGCGTTGGCCATGATGAATGCCGCGCCGAACCCCTGCAGCAAGCGAAAGCCGATCAGCTCCCACATCGTGCCCGACGCGCCACACAAGGCCGAAGCGGCCAGGAAGATGACGATGCCAACGAGCAGGTACGGCTTGCGACCATGAGAGTCGGAGAGCTTGCCGATGATCGGAACGATGACCGTTGAGCCGAGGAGATACGAGGTCGCGGGCCAAGCGAAGAGGTCGAGGCCGCCGAGGTCGCCAACGGCTTTGGGCGCGGCCACGTTCCAGATGGTCTGGTCGAGCGCCGCCAGGAACAGCGCCAACATGACCGTCAGCATGATCAGCACCTTGCGGCGCTGAGGCAGCAGCCAACCAGGTGGCACCTGACTCATACCAGGCATGCCAGGCGGGGGACCACCGCCCTGCGGCGGCGGGCCGGCAGGGACGCCAGCCAGCCCGTTGGGCGATTGTGGCGGCCCCATTGTCATTACATTACCTCTGGATCAGGAGGCCAAGGCGCGGCGAGAACGCCCTGTCGCTCTGCCTCAGAGGTTAGCAATGTGAACGTGCGGTCGATGTCGATAAGCTCCTGCTCGGTGAGATTGCGGAAGATCCTCCAGATCACCGCTCGGTTACGCGCGCGGAGCTCATTGATCACGCGCATTCCCCGCTCGGTCAGCCAGATGCGAACGCGTCGACGATCCATGTCGTCACGGTCGCGTCGGACAAGACCGTCGCGGACGAGACGGTCGACAATGCCGGTTGCCGTGGACGGACGAACCTTGAGCTGAGCAGCGACCGCGCCGGCTGGGGTACCAGGTCCAGCCTGCAACATGTACAGGACTCGCAGCTGGGACATGGTGAGTCCCAGCTCCTCCCAGACTTCGAGTCTGTTTGGGTCGAAGATTCCCGCGGCGCGCCCGTAGTTGCTGAGAATGCTCTCAATCAAGGCGTCTATCTGAGTATCTGCCATCGTCACGATGCACCGCCTTTACTCACTCGGTCGGGAATGGAATGCCACGCTGCTCACCCAGCGCGATCAACTGCTCGATCGTCTCTTCGTCGAGGGGAATCCCGTTCACGGAACGGTCGGCCCGTGCCATCTCTTCCGGATCGCCCGGGATCACCACCCGCTCGACTCCATCAACCGGGTCAACCTGACGGATCGCGTCGGCCATCTCTTTCATGCTGGCTTTGAACTCGTCAGGCTCGCAGAACAGGTCGATCCGCCAGGCGGCGAACCACTGTCCTTGTATCAGGTTTTGTCCGCGCGGGGCAAAGAGCCCTGAGCCGTCTCCGGACAGCACGCCCGACATGATGTCGACCATCAGGCCGAGTCCGTACCCCTTGTGCGAGCTCGTTGTAATCGTCGAACCGAGAGGCAGAAGTCCGCCATTCTTTCGCAAGATGAATGGATCGTCGCTGTGGTTACCATTCTCGTCGACCGCCCAGCCCTCGGGCAGGGGCTTGCTTTGCCGTCCGGCGATTTCCAGCTTGCCGCCTGCGACGGCGGTCGTGGCGATGTCCAGTCGAAACGGCGTGCCATCGGCAATTGGTGCGGCCATCGCGATCGGGTTGGTGCCGAAGACTCGCCCCTTACCTCCGGATGCGACTGCGATCGGTGGCACATTACACATCGCCATACCGATCAGATCATGCTCGACCGCCATGTGCGCGTAGTAGCCGGCGGCGCCGAAGTGTCGACCGTTGCGCACCGTGACCATGCCCATACCGCTGGTCAACGCCTTGTCGATGCAGTGGGACATCGCCTTCTGGCAGACGATCGCGCCAAAGCCGCCGTCGCCGTCCCACGCGGCCGAGACTGGCGTCTCACGCAGCGCCTTGATCTCGGGCGTCGGATTGACGACCCCTGACTCGAATCCCGGGGCGTAGCCGATGTGCCAGGGCAGATGCGCGATGCCGTGTGACTCGATGCCGACCAGGTCAGCATCGATCAGGACCTCGGCGCCGATCACTGCGTCCTCAGCAGGAACGCCATACGACCGCAACACCGCAGCGGTGAAAGCCCGTAGGTTCGAGGCGTCAAAGCGGTGGCGAGTCTCGGGCTCTTGCAGCCCGGTCCAGGCCACGGGATTAGTCCTGGCCGTAACTGCGGACAGTGCGCAGTCCCTGCGCCGACGCCTGAGCCATGAACTGCGAGTCGCTGCCTGACGGGATGTAGAGCCAACCCTCTTCAGCGCGGCGCTTGGCCTCAACCGGCCCAGAGGTGAAGATGCCAGGCGCGACGCGGTTATCAATGCGATGCGAGCCGGCCAGCACCTCAGCGCAGAGCGCGATGTGATCGGGGTGTGGGTTGTCGGGTCGCACGGGGATGCCCATCGACATCGCCAGGTCGGCAGGACCAATGCAGGTTGCATCGATTCCCGGCACGTCGAGGATTTCGTCAATGTTGTGGACTGCCTCGACCGTCTCGATTTGGACGATGCAGGCGATCTCCTTGTTGGCTTCGGTACCGTAGTCAGCGCCGCCATAGAGGAAACCGCGGTAGGCGCCGAATCCGCGCAGGCCATCCGGCGGGTAGCGAACGGCGCTCACGGCCTGCTCTGCCTCGGCGCGATTGTTGACCCAAGGGATGACGACTCCGTAGGCGCCGCCGTCGAGGATGCGCTTGATTTCAACCGGGTCGTTCCAGTGCACGCGCGCCATGGGGATCGTGTCGGTTGATGAGATGGCCTGGAACATCTGCACCATCGTGAGCAGGTCAACGGGCGAATGTTCGCCATCGACGACCAGCCAGTCCCAGCCCTGATGGGCCATGGACTCGGCCGCAAGCGTGGAGCAGGTGGAGAGCCAGGCGCCAAAGGCGGGCTTGCCCTCGGCCCACAGCTGTTTCACCGTGTTTGGTCGCATTGAGTACCTCCACTAGCGGGCATGCCATCTGTCGTCTACGTTGCAAAGAGCGTACACGATGCAAGGGAAGCTCTCGCTATGGAACCAACACCGGTCCTGGTTTCCTGGTCGTCTGGTAAGGATTCCGCCTGGGCGCTGCACGCGCTGCGGCAGCAACCTGACCGCTACGACGTGCGCGGCATCTTCACGACCGTCACGCCGCATTTCGACCGCGTCGCGATCCAGGCCACGCCTCGGCGCGTGTTGCGTCTACAGGCCGATCGGCTCGGGCTACCGCTCTACGAAATCCCGATTCCGTATCCCTGCCCCAACGAGGCGTACGAAGCGGCGATGCTCGACTTTCTGGAGATGGTTCGCGGTCTGCCGCAGCCGCTGGGCGCCTCAACGTTCGCCTTTGGCGATCTGTTCCTCGAGGACATTCGCGCCTACCGCGAGGACAATCTGCGCGGTAGCGGATTCGACGCCATCTTTCCGGTCTGGGGGACGCCCACCGATGAGTTAGCGCAGACGATGCTAGCGGGCGGACTGAGAGCAATCGTGACCGCCGTCAGCCCGACCTCACAACTCGACCGTAGCTTCGCTGGACGTTGGTTCGACCAGAGTTTTCTCGACGACCTGCCATCGGGCACGGACCCGCTGGGCGAGAACGGCGAGTTCCACACCTGTGTCGTGGCCGGGCCGATGCTGTCAGCTCCGATTGCCGCGCGGCCCGG